>NZ_RCNZ01000039.1:0-31867 GCF_004307525.1 Pseudomonas sp. Sample_21
GCCAGTTCTTCGTCGCTGACCAACAGGTTGATCGAGCGGTTCGGAATGTCGATCAGCACCTTGTCGCCATCCTGCACCAGACCGATCGCGCCACCGGCCGCAGCCTCTGGCGAAGCGTGGCCGATCGACAGGCCGGAAGTACCGCCGGAGAACCGCCCGTCGGTGAGCAGCGCGCAGGCTTTGCCCAGACCTTTGGATTTCAGGTAGGACGTCGGGTAGAGCATTTCCTGCATGCCCGGGCCGCCTTTCGGGCCTTCGTAGCGAATGATGACGATGTCGCCTTCCTTCACTTCGTCAGCGAGGATGCCGCGCACGGCGCTGTCCTGGCTTTCGAAAATCTTCGCGTTGCCTTCGAAGACGTGGATCGACTCATCAACCCCGGCGGTTTTCACCACGCAGCCGTCCTGCGCGATATTGCCGTACAGCACGGCGAGGCCGCCTTCTTTCGAATAGGCGTGCTCGAAGCTGCGGATGCAGCCGTTTTCACGGTCGTCGTCGAGGGTTTCCCAACGGGTCGACTGGCTGAATGCGGTCTGGGTCGGAATGCCCGCAGGACCTGCCTTGAAGAAGTGATGCACGGCTTCGTCGCTGGTCTGGGTGATGTCCCACTTGGCGATGGCTTCTTCCATGCTGCGGCTGTGCACGGTCGGCAGGTCGGTGTGCAGCAGGCCGCCACGGGCCAGCGAACCGAGGATGCTGAAAATGCCGCCGGCGCGGTGCACGTCTTCCATGTGGTACTTCTGGATGTTCGGTGCGACTTTGCACAGCTGTGGCACGCTGCGCGAGAGACGGTCGATGTCGCGCAGGTCGAAATCGATCTCGGCTTCCTGGGCAGCTGCGAGCAAGTGCAGGATGGTGTTGGTCGAACCGCCCATGGCGATGTCGAGCATCATCGCGTTCTCGAACGCCTTGAAGTTGGCGATGTTGCGCGGCAGCACGGAGTCATCGTTCTCGCCGTAGTAACGCTTGCACAGCTCGACGATGGTGCGACCGGCCTGGAGGAACAGCTGTTCGCGGTCGCTGTGGGTGGCCAGAGTAGAACCGTTGCCCGGCAAGGCCAGACCCAGTGCTTCGGTCAGGCAGTTCATCGAGTTGGCGGTGAACATGCCGGAGCACGAACCGCAGGTCGGGCAGGCGCTACGCTCGTACTCGGCGACTTTCTCGTCAGAAGCGCTGGAGTCGGCGGCGATTACCATGGCGTCGACGAGGTCGAGGCCGTGGGAAGCGAGTTTGGTCTTGCCCGCTTCCATCGGACCACCGGAAACGAAGATCACCGGGATGTTCAGGCGCAGTGCAGCCATCAGCATGCCCGGGGTGATCTTGTCGCAGTTGGAAATGCATACGATGGCGTCGGCGCAGTGGGCATTGACCATGTACTCGACGGAGTCTGCGATGATCTCGCGACTCGGCAGCGAATACAGCATGCCGTCGTGGCCCATGGCAATGCCGTCATCGACAGCAATGGTGTTGAATTCCTTGGCCACGCCACCGGCGCGTTCGATTTCGCGGGCGACCAGCTGACCCAGGTCCTTCAGGTGCACATGCCCCGGGACGAACTGGGTGAACGAGTTGGCGATGGCAATGATCGGCTTCTTGAAGTCGTCATCTTTCATGCCGGTGGCGCGCCACAGTGCGCGGGCGCCGGCCATGTTGCGGCCGTGGGTGGATGTTTTCGAGCGGTAATCTGGCATGGAGCACTCCGGGCGGCTAATCACGTACTAAAGGGGAGTGAGCTTCTGTTGACCTCTGAAACACCCGAAAAATGGCCGTGTGTCCGGAAGCTGCCGATGACGTTGCGGGATCGCCGCTGGTCTCAGCCTGAGCTCATAAACCCGCCGGGGATGAATGGCGATGAATGAGGCGATTCTACACCGCTGGCGTCGCGAGGGAATGGCGCAAAGCGTTGTTCCCCCGCTGAAGAGGCACGCGGGATGACGACTGGCAGGATCAGTGGTCGCCTCCCGGCATCACCGGATTGCTGCGCCGGCTGCTGACGCGACGGCCAATCACGCTGTTGAGCAACAGCGATACGCCGCTCAACACCACGAAGCCGTAACCCAGCGTCGCTTGCAGGTTGGCCGGGCCGAGGCTGATCAAGGCGCTGACCAGCCCGCCACAGATAAAGATGATGGTGCTGCCGGCGGACGCCGATGCGCCGGCATTTTCGGCGAACAGGCTCATGGCGCGTGAGGTAGCCGGTGGTCGTGAAATGGTCGTGCCCACCGTGCAGATCAGCATCGGAATCAACACAGTCGCCGCTGACAGATCATGACTGGCCGCCAGATAGAGCATCACCAGCCCCGAGAGCAGGATCAGACTCAGCCCGGTGAAAATCTGCTGTTGCGCATTGATATGCCGATTCAGCACGCTGGCGAACAGGCCGCCAAAGACATAGGCGGCGCCGTAGATCAGCAGGATCAAGGCGAAATCGTAAGGTGCCATCTGCAGCTGCTCCATGAAGATCAGCGGGGAAATGACAATGAAGGAAAAGTGGCAGGCGAAAGCGAATGCAGAAATCAGCCAGCAGCCGACGAATTCGAAATTGCTCAGCACCAATCTGTAGGGCTTTATGAAACCCCCGTGTGGCCCATTCTGAACGGGCCGGCTGTTATCGAGCAGCCGCCACGTCTTCACCAGAACCACGGCGGCCAAGGCGATGAACACCCAGAAGCTGCCGCGCCAGCCGAGCGTGGCCTGCAGAAACGTGCCCGCCAATGGTGATACCGAAATGAAGATGCCCGTGGCGGTGACCATCAGGATCCGCAGGCGATCACGCTCGTTGCCTTCGAACAGGTCCTGCACCAGTGCCTGGGACAGCACGAAGCAACCGCATCCCAGCGCCTGCATCACCCGGAAAATCAGGAACAGCGTGTAGTCATTGCTCAGCACGCAGCCCAGTGCGCCGAGCAGCGACACGCTCATGCCGGCAAGCAGCAGACCTTTGCGCCCGATCACATCGGATAACGGGCCGATCAACAACTGGGCAAATGCGATGCCCACGGCAAACAGACTGATCGACAGCGCGATGTCGTTTGACGATCGGCCAAAGTGGGCTGCCAATGCCGGAAAGGAAGGCAGCAGCACATCCAGCGGAAACACGCCTAGCAGGATCATCGCCAGCAGCAGGCTGATTGCTCCGCGCTGTTGTCGGCGGGTGGTTGCACGGCTGTGTTTATCCATCGATCAATCCTGCTTTGGCGAAGAGTGTCTGGTTATGGGGCAATGCAAAGAAGCCGGCCTTGTGCAGGGCCTCCACAGTAGGCTTGCAGCCAGCACGTGCACGAGCGCGGTTGGCCTGCACCGTTACCGTGCTGCCGACAATCTCCATCACGTCGATCTCGGCAATACCGGCCGAACGCAGGCTTTGTTGCAGCCAGCTTTCATCTGCTTCGAAGAAGATGGAAATGATCTCCACGAGGGTCTTGCTGGCGAACAGGCGCTGACGACTGTTCATCGCAATCCAGAAATAATGGAAGGCTTCGGCGAAATAACGGCTGTGCCGGGCTTCGTCGGCAAGGTGATCACGCAGCATGTCGTTCACGCTGGACACCAGCGTGTCGCGGCAGACCTCCAGCAACTCGCGGGCAATGATCGTTTCCGAGACAAATCCCAGCAGGAACCAGGCCAGAGCGCGGTTTTTCTCCGGCGTGCGCGCGATCAAGGCGTTCATGCGGCTGATCCGCTTCGGAATGACCGGACGCCGGGTGATGCTGTAATACGCAGCGATCTGCTCGGCAATCTGGTTGGAAAACAGCGCGTGGTAGCCCTCGTCGGTATACAGCTGCAGTGCCGCATGCTTCATCGGCAGCGGTATGTAAATGGGCAGTTCGCGGTGCGCAATGACTTCCACGGCGCGGTTGACGATGCGGTGTTCGAGCAGGGTGGTGTAATCGAGGAAATACACCAGATGATTGGCGGTAAGGCGGTGCAGGGTTTCGCGCCCTTTGGCCTGGACGGCCGGATGCGCCAGATAGGGCACGAAGGCCGGGGGGAACCAGTAGCGGGTTTGCAATTGCTGCTCGACATCGCCCGGTAACCGGTAGTCATGGGTACTGCTGCGTACCGATGCACGGCTCTCCCAGTCTGGAAGCGTGAATTTCAGCGACCATGACACCGGGGCTTCGCTCTCGTCCATCGCCGTGGGAATCATGACTGTGCTCCGCTGAGCAGATCACGCATTTCCTGGCACATGGCCTGGCCATCGCTTTGTCCGCAACCGACGAAGAACAACGGTTGCTCGGCGCTGCCCGCGATGCCGAGCAGGGTTTCAACCTGTGCGTCGGCAAATGCGCCGGTCAGCCAGGTGTTCAGCCCCAGCGTTGTTGCTACCAGTTGAAAGGTTTGCGAGAGATGACCGGCCTCGATGAATGCCATGCGATAGGCGCGCGAGTGTTCGTACTTCCACCAGAGACGATCAAACCTGGCGGTGATGAACACGCCCAGCGGCAGGTTGTTGATGAAGTGCTGGCCGCCGAGCAATTGGCCCAGTTCCGGATCCGGCAGCGCATTGATCCCACTCAGAGCGTGTTCGGCAGGGTGGTAGGCGTAGATGCCGGGTTCCAGCCCGCTGACATTTTGCGCCAGGACAAATCCCTCACAGGCGTTCAATCCGCCGCCGGACGGGCAGCTCCGGCGGGCCTCGAGACCCGGCGCGACCGGATCGGCGTGGGCATCATCGCGCGGGGGAAGATAGCCGAGGGTCAGATACAGCAGCGTGCCGACCTCGTTCAGTGTCACCGCCGCACCGGTGTAGGAACGACAGGTTTTGCGCCTCATCAGGGCCTGAGTCAGGCTGTCATCATTAATGGCGCCCGGTACGGGCAGGGTAATCAAGGGCTGCACTGATCGCGGCGCCGGGGTGTTCGCAGGTTCCGGCTTCGCCAGCACTTCGCTGCAGTGCGCCAGATATTGCCTGGACCACTCGTGAATATTCCGAGGCGTATGTGCGCAAGGTATATTTTGTGTGCCGATGTGATAAATCTTCGATAGTTCATCCCAGCCCCAATCCGGGCTGTCTATTTTTGAAGTTGTTAGAATGCCTGCGTCCAGAAGTTGTCTGTCTATTATGTTGTTCGGGTCAAATATATCAGGGTTGTGTATAAGGGTGGCGAGGCGGTGGGAGTATTCAAGATCAAGTTCGTGTTGAGTATGGTTCTTGTAGTTCCAGACTACTTGTCCGGGCGGGCGCGGCAATATAAAAAGAAAAGGATTGATATACATGGGTTCAGATCACTCAGGAAAAGTCTGATGGACGCCAGAGTGCCGGCACTCTCCAGCGTCCAGGCTACTTAGCGGCCGGTGGCTGCAACCAGAAAGGCCAGGTTGGCGAGTTTGTCTGTTTCGAGATAAATGGTTTTCATGATGTGAACTCCTTGTTCATTGGTAGTTGGAGTCGCTTCGTTGCGACAACTTCATATTAGTTTGTAATCGAATATTGGCAAGCGGATATTAGGTAGGAATATTCCAGTAATTTTGTCGGAGTGATCTTTTGCAGGAGACTTACTGTGTAGGTTTAATTTCCATGTTTTACAGGCATGACGAAACTTCCTGCAAGGCGGCGAGAAAGAAGTTGTAGGAAGAGAGCAAGGCACTCATGTCGAGTGTGAAAAAAACGGGCGGGGGGGCGCAAAAAAACGGGGAGCTCAGTGGCTCCCCGGTGTTCAAGCGCAATCAGCTGTTGGGCAGCAGACGGCAGGTGATGCTTTTGATGTAGCGGGTTTCAGCGATGGCCGGATGCACCGGATGATCCGGACCCTGACCGCCACGTTCGAGCATCTGGATGTTGCGGTCCAGATGACGGGCGCTGGTCAGCAGGATGTTCTGCAGATCGTCTTCCGGCAGGTGCATGGAGCACGAAGCACTGACCAGAATGCCGTCCTTGGTCAGCAGGCGCATGGCTTGCTCGTTGAGACGACGGTAGGCGCCTTCGCCGTTCTTCATATCTTTCTTGCGTTTGATGAAGGCCGGCGGATCGGCAACGATCACGTCGAAGCGCTCTTCGCTGGCTTTCAGTTCCTTCAGCGCTTCAAAGACGTCGCCTTCGATGCAGGTCATCTTGTCAGCGAAGCCGTTCAGTGCAGCGTTGCGCTCGACACCGTCGAGGGCGAATGCAGAGGCGTCGACGCAGAACACTTCGCTGGCGCCGAACGCAGCGGCCTGCACGCCCCAGCCACCGATGTAGCTATAGAGATCAAGTACGCGTTTGCCCTTGGCGTAAGGTGCCAGGCGCGCGCGGTTCATGCGGTGATCGTAGAACCAGCCGGTTTTCTGCCCTTGAATGACCGGCGCTTCGAACTTGACGCCGTTTTCTTCCAGCGCGACCCATTCCGGCACCAGACCGAATACGGTTTCGACGTAGCGGTTGAGGCCTTCGGCGTCGCGGGCGGCGGAATCGTTCTTGAACAGGATGCCGCTTGGCTTGAGCACCTGGGTCAACGCGGCGATCACGTCGTCTTTGTGCGCTTCCATGGTCGCCGAGGCGATCTGCACCACGAGGATGTCGCCGAAACGATCGACCACCAGACCCGGCAGCAGGTCGGAGTCGCCGTAGACCAGACGATAGAACGGCTTGTCGAACAGACGCTCGCGCAACGACAGTGCGACATTCAGGCGATGCACCAGCAGCGACTTGTCGAGGGCCAGTTTGATGTCGCGTGACAGCAGACGCGCGCAGATCAGATTGTTCGGGCTCATGGCGACGATGCCCAACGGCTTGCCGCCAGCGGCTTCGAGCACCGCCTGATCGCCGGCCTTGAAGCCGTGCAGAGGCGTGGCGGCCACGTCGATTTCGTTGCTGTAGACCCACAAGTGGCCGTTGCGCAGGCGACGGTCGGCGTTGGCTTTGAGGCGCAGGCTAGGCAGGGACATGACGTCGCTCCGGAAAAAAGAGCGGGAGTATAGCGTGTTGAGGCGTGCTCCGGTCTGGCCTGCGATGAAAAGCGGAGGGCCCCTTCGCGAGCAGGCTCGCTCCCACACTTGGAATGCATTCACCTGTGGGAGCGAGCCTGCTCGCGAAAGCGATTTCAGCTCTTATGCAGCCAGTGCGTCAATCAGGGCCTGACTGAACGCCGGCACATCATCCGGCTGTCGGCTGCTGATCAGGTTGCCGTCCTTGACCACTTCCTGGTCGACCCAGTTGACCCCGGCATTGACCAGATCGTCCTTGACCGTTTTGTAGCTGGTCATGGTCTTGCCATTGACCAGTCCTGCCGAGATCAGCAACCAGCTGCCGTGGCAGATCACGGCAATCGGCTTGCCCGCCGAAGCGGCAGTCTTGACCAGATGCTGAGCATCCTGGTCGATACGGATGGTGTCGGAATTTTGCACACCACCCGGCAGCAGCACGGCATCGTATTGATCGACGCTCACAGCCTGGAAAGTGTTGCTGACGGGGAAGTCGTCGGCCGGTTTGTCATGGTTCCAGCCTTTGACGGTGCCGGCCTCGGCCGAGAGGATATCGACCTGCACGCCGGCCTGCTCCAGGGCATCCTTGGGACCGGTCATTTCGACCTGTTCGAAACCATCGGTAACCAAAATAGCGACGCGTTTGCCATTGAGGGAAGTTGCCATCGGTAAGCTCCTGAGTCTGTGGAGATTTTGCCTTCGCAGCGGACCGATGAGGTCCGATGCGCCCTACAGATTCCGAAGCCTGGGCACAGATGAAAGTTCCGGCGATGTGCCCATCGGTGTGTCGCCCTGCGGTTTCAGCGGTTAGAATCGCCGCCTGCCCCGGAGTGTGTACTTATGTCCCAAGAGCTGACCACCGAACAGATTCAACAATCGCTGCAAGGCATCAGTGTGCCGGCGCAACCGCAGATCATGGTGGATCTGCAAATGGAGCAGTACATGCCCGACCCGGACCTGGAGGTGATCGCCAAACTGATCTCCCAGGACCCCGGTCTGTCCGGCGCGCTGCTGAAAATCGTCAACTCGCCGTATTACGGCCTGAGCAACAAGATCACCTCGATCCAGCGTGCGGTGAACCTGTTGGGCAGCCGCTCGATCATCAACCTGATCAACGCGCAGTCGATCAAGGGCGAGATGAACGACGACACCATCGTCACCCTCAACCGTTTCTGGGACACCGCGCAGGATGTGGCGATGACCTGCCTGACCCTCGCCAAGCGCATCGGCACCCAGGCCGGTGACGAAGCCTATGCGTTGGGCCTGTTCCACGATTGCGGCGTGCCATTGATGCTGCAGCGTTTCCCCAATTACATGACCGTGCTGGAAGAGGCCTACGCCAGCGCCAGCCCGGAATGCCGCGTGGTCGATACGGAAAACCGTGTGTTCAACACCAACCACGCCGTGGTCGGTTATTACACCGCCAAGTCCTGGCGCCTGCCGGAGCATGTCAGCGCCGCCATCGCCAACCACCACAACGCGCTGGCGATTTTCAGCGACGAATCGTCGAAGAACAGCCAGCTGAAAAACTTGCTGGCGATTCTGAAAATGGCCGAGCACATCTGCGCCTCTTATCGCGTGCTGGGCAACCAGAGCGAGGATTTCGAGTGGAGCGCGGTCGGCCCGCTGGTGCTCGATTACGTCGGTCTGTCGGACTACGACTTCGAAACACTCAAACAAACGATTCGCGACCTCGGCGCGCATTGATCCGAGGACACCATGCCTGAACTGCCGGAAGTCGAAACCACCCGTCGCGGGATCGCCCCGCACCTGGAAGGCCAGCGGGTCAGCCGGGTCATCGTCCGCGACCGGCGCCTGCGCTGGCCGATCCCCGAAGACCTCGATGTGCGCCTGTCCGGGCAGCGCATCGTGCTGGTCGAGCGGCGCGCCAAGTACCTGTTGATCAACGCCGAGATCGGCACGCTGATCAGCCATCTGGGCATGTCGGGCAATCTGCGCCTGGTCGAGGCCGGGTTGCCGGCGTTGAAGCACGAGCACGTCGATATCGAACTGGAGTCGGGACTGGCCCTGCGCTACACCGACCCGCGACGCTTCGGTGCGATGCTGTGGAGCAACGACCCGCTCAATCACGAACTGCTGATTCGCCTCGGGCCGGAGCCGCTGACCGATCTGTTCGATGGCGAGCGCCTGTTCCAGCTGTCACGCGGGCGCTCGATGGCGGTCAAGCCGTTCATCATGGACAACGCGGTGGTGGTCGGGGTCGGCAATATCTACGCGACCGAAGCGCTGTTCGCCGCCGGCATCGATCCGCGCCGCGAAGCCGGGGGCATCTCCCGCGGGCGTTACTTGAAACTGGCAATCGAGATCAAGCGCATCCTCGCCGCCGCCATCGAGCGTGGCGGCACAACGTTGCGCGACTTCATTGGCGGAGACGGTCAGCCGGGATATTTCCAGCAGGAACTGTTTGTCTACGGCCGCGGAGGTCAGCATTGCAAGGTCTGCGGCACCGGCCTGCGCGAAGTGAAGCTGGGCCAGCGCGCCAGCGTGTTTTGCCCGCGCTGCCAGACCTGAAAAAATCCTTCGGTCTATAGTGAGAAGTCTCACTGCTCAGCCCGAAGGATCGTGCCATGAAAGTCCTGCAAGTCTTCTTCGTCACGCTGCTGTTGTGTTCCAGCCTGGCCGTTCAGGCCTCGGAAACCGGCAGCGGTGATCCGCGTTACACCATCCAGAATCCCCCGGCCTACGCCATGCTTGGCGACCTGCTGATTGCCCGGCCCTTGCTGGTGGTGGCCACGGTGATCGGTGCGGGAGCGTTTGTGGTGTCGTTGCCGTTTACCGCGCTGGGCGGCGGTGTTGGCGATGCCGGTCAGGCGCTGGTGGTTGACCCGGCGAAAGCGGCGTTTGTGCGGTGTCTGGGGTGTACAGGGGAGGGGTTTGAGCAGCGCGAGTGAGCTGATCTGGTTTCAGTGGTGTGGCTGATGGCCCATTCGCGAGCAGGCTCGCTCCCGCATGGGTTTTGGTGTTCACACAAATTTGTGTTTCACCACAGACTCTGTGGGAGCGGGCTTGCCCGCGATGGCTTCGGTACTGGCGCTGATGTGATCAGGCCTTGCTGGTGATCTTGCGGTACTTCTCCATCAACTGTTCTTCAGTCTCCGGATGGGCTTCGTCCAGTGGAATGCAATCCACCGGGCAGACCTGCTGGCACTGCGGCTCGTCGTAGTGGCCGACGCACTGAGTGCACAGGTTCGGGTCGATCACGTAGATCTCTTCGCCTTGGGAAATGGCGGCGTTCGGGCACTCGGGTTCGCAGACGTCGCAGTTGATGCAATCGTCGGTGATGATCAGGGACATGCTAACTCCAGCCGGGGCGGCAGGCCCGGGCGCTATAAATCAATGCGCGCAATTGTGCCGCATTGGCGCTTGCAGTGCACGCGGGGGCGATCAAGGGCACTCTTTGGCTGCGATCCAAAAACAAAAGGATCGCAGCCTTCGGCAGTTCCTACTTCTTGAAGCGCAGGGTCAGCGCGTCGGCCACGGCCGGGTGGACGAACTTGCTGATATCGCCGCCCAGCGCGGCAATCTCCCGCACCAGCGTCGAGGAAATGAACGAATAACGCTCCGACGGCGTGAGAAACAGGCTCTCCACATCCGGCGCCAGTTGGCGGTTCATGTTGGCCAGCTGGAATTCGTATTCGAAGTCCGACACCGCACGCAGACCACGCAGGAACACATTGGCGTTCTGCTCTTTGGCGAAATGCGCGAGCAGCGTCGAGAAACCGACCACTTCCACGTTCGGCAGGTGTTTGGTGACCTCGCGAGCCAGTTCGACCCGTTGTTCCAGCGGGAACAGCGGGTTCTTTTTCGGGCTGGCGGCGACCGCAATGATCACGTGATCGAACAGGCGCGAGGCGCGTTCGACCAGATCGCCATGGCCCTTGGTAATAGGGTCGAAGGTACCTGGGTACAACACTCGGTTCATCGCGTCGTCCTGGCGGGAGTCCGTTGGGGAGTCGGATGGTATCGCAGCCTTCCCGGTCGGCCAAGTCGCCTGTTGGGTAAGAAAGCACTATAGACGATAAGAATATTCTGCTTTTTCATGGATTTTTCAGTCGGTCAGCCAAGGCTGTCGCCAGTTGCGCGGTCAGGCCATACACCGACAGCTGGGGGTTGGCGCCGATGCTGGTGGGGAACAGCGAGCCGTCGTGAATCGACAGATTGCGCAGTTGATGATGGCGACCGAGGCTGTCGGCAACCGCGCTTTGCGGATCTTCACCCATCGCACAACCACCCATCACATGGGCGCTACCGAGTCGCGTGCGGTACAGCTCCAGGCTCAGTCCATCGATCATTGAGCGCGCCTCGGCCAGGGTCTTCACATAGCGGCCGTCGGCGTGCATCGGCATCACCGATTGCGCGCCGCCGGCGAACTGGATTTCGGCCATGACGTGAAAGGCCCGGCGCAAACCGTCCCATGCGTATTGCGAAACCTGATAGTCGAGCACCGGCGAGCCATCACCGCGCAGCTCCACCGAGCCACCGCTGCTGTCCGGGTGGAAGCCATCGCGCAGCAGCGCCAGCATCGCGTGGGTGTGCGGCAGGTCGGCCATATGCTGGGCGTTTTCCTTGCCGAAACCACCGAGCAGTGTGGCGGCCAGCGCCGGATGCAGCGGTGGCACTTCAAGTTTGAATGCCATCGGCCCGGTGGTGCCGTCCTTCCATTGAAAATGGTCGGAATAAATCGACTGCGGCGCGCCGTAGAACGGATTGACCACCTCGGCGAAACGCGCGGCGGACATGTTCACCGGGTGCAGAAAGGTGCGCTTGCCCACGCGCTCATGCGGATCCGGCGCGTCGGAGCGCAGCAACAGCGCCGGGCTGTTGATGCCGCCGCCGGCCAGCACGTAATGCCGCGCCTTGACGGTGATGCTGCGCCCGGTCGGCTCGACGCAGCGCTCGTCCATCGCCACGCAATGCAGGCCGGTAACCTTGTCGCCGCTGATCAGCAGCTTCTCCACCCGCGCCAGATACAGCAGCTCGCCGCCCTTTTCCAGCGTCGCCGGGATGGTCGTGACCATCATTGATTGCTTGGCGTTGCTCGGGCAGCCCATGCCGCAATAGCCAAGATTCCAGCAACCGCGAACGTTGCGCGGGATCACGTGCCAGCTGTAGCCGAGTTGCTCACAGCCTTTGCGGATCACATCGTTGTTGGCATTGGGCGGCACCATCCACGGCGCGACCCCGAGGCGCTGCTCCATTTTTTCGAACCACGGCGCCATCTCTGTCGGGCTATGGCCTGTGACGTTGTGCTCGCTGGCCCAGTGTTCGAGGGTCGGCTCGGGTGTGCGGAAGCTCGAAGTCCAGTTGATCAGCGTCGTGCCGCCGACCGCGCGGCCCTGCAGGATCGTGATCGCGCCGTCCTTGCTCATGCGCCCGATGCCTTCCTGGTAGAGGCTGCTGTAGGCCTCGTCTTCGAGCAGTTTGAAATCCGAACTGGTCTTCAGCGGGCCTTCTTCGATCAGCAGGACTTTGTAGCCGGCCGCGCTGAGGATCTCCGCCGTGGTACCGCCGCCGGCGCCACTGCCGATGATCGCCACGTCGGCTTCGAGGGTGAGGTCGTCGCTCAGTTGCGCGCCGTTGTAGGTTTTCCAGCCTCGGGCGAGGCCTTCGCGGAAGGGATCGGGTACGGGCATCGGTCAGGTTCTCTTTATTATTCTGGATGCTGAGGTGATGCAATTGGCCCCTTCGCGAGCAGGCTCGCTCCCACAGGGACATGCATTTCAAATGTGGGAGCGAGCCTGCTCGCGAAGACCGCGCCCCGGTTTCAGACCTTCGGCGGCCCGGGATAACCGCAATGCGCCCAGGATTCGGCGCGGGTGTACCAGGCCATCATCACCATCTGCTGCAATGAGCTATGGCCCATGCGCAGCAAGCTCAATGAACTGTTCTCCCAGCGTTCGAGGAAATGCCGCATCGCTTCAGCGCTGGCGTTTTCCCAACTGCCCCAGATGCCGGTGAGCGGGCCACGGGTCACGGCCATGCCGAGCACATCGAACAGTTGCCGAGTGAGCTTGAGCATTTCCGGCGACACGTGATCGAGGCTGTAGTCCAGCGACTTCAGCGTGCCGTCGACCGCTGCGGGCATTTCCCCGGCGGCGACGGCGCCGTCGAGCATCACCGGGATCAGCGCGCGCAGGAACAGCAGATCGCCGTCGCGCAAAACCACAAAGCCGTTGGCGCTGACGCTCGACGAGCAGCCAGTGAGGCTGGCGCCAAGGCCGGCGGTGGCGAGAAACGCGCTGGCGCCGAGGCTGAATTTCAGCAGGCCACGGCGCGACAGGGCAGGTGTTTCGGTCAGGCTTGGGTGCATTGTTGTTATTACCCGGCGTCGACGAACGTTTAGCGAATGAACAGTTTCTGAATCAGTTTCTGAATCGATCTGCCGTAGGGCGGGTAGATCAGCCGGGCCGCGTTGAAGCGCTGTTTGATCAGCACGCCCTTGGCCTTGCTGAAGGTCAGGAAACCTTCGTGGCCGTGGTAATGGCCCATGCCCGAGGGGCCGATGCCACCGAAGGGCATATCGTCCTGAGCCACATGCAACAAGGTGTCGTTCAGGCATACGCCGCCGGAATGGGTCTCGTGCAGTACGCGATGCTGTTCGCGTTTGTCGTAGCCAAAGTAGTAAAGAGCCAGAGGACGAGGCCGCTGATTGATGTAAGCGAATGCCTGCTCCAGATCGCGGTAGGGCACGATTGGCAGCAATGGGCCGAAGATTTCGTCCTGCATCACGGTCATCTGATCGCTGACATTGAGCAGCACGCTGTGCGGCATGCGTCGGCCCTGGCCTTGTTCGAACAACGGGATCAGCAGTGCGCCCTTGCTGGTCGCGTCGCTGACGTATCCGTTCAGCCGGGCCAGTTGGCGTTCGTTGATGATCGCGGTGTAGTCGACGTTGTCGGCCAGGGTCGGGTAGAAACCTTTCACAGCCTGACGATAGGCCTCGACGAAAGCGCCGACGCGGTCTTCCGGCACCAGCACATAGTCGGGCGCGACGCAGGTCTGCCCGGCGTTGAGGGTTTTGCCGAAGGCGATGCGTTCGGCGGCGTCCTTGAGCGGTACGTCTCTGGAGACGATGGCCGGCGACTTGCCGCCCAGTTCCAGGGTGACCGGCGTGAGGTTTTCCGCCGCAGCGCGCATGACGTGTTTGCCGACGCTGGTGGAACCGGTGAACAGCAAGTGATCGAACGGTAGACGCGAGAACGCCACGCCGACGTCCGCCTCACCCAGCACCACGCTAACCAGGTCTTCGGGAAAGATCCGCGCCAGCAGCTCTTTGAGCAGCAGCCCGGTGGCCGGGGTGGACTCGCTGAGCTTGAGCATCACCCGATTGCCGGCAGCCAGGGCGCCGACCATCGGCCCCACGGCCAGATACAGCGGGTAGTTCCACGGCACGATCACGCCGACCACGCCCAGCGGCTGATAAACCACCTTCGCCGAAGCAGGCTGGAACGCCATGCCAACCTTGCGTCGCGAGGGCTTCATCCAGTTTTTCAGGTGACGACTGGCGTAGTGAATGCCGTGCAGGCTCGGCATCAGCTCGGCGAGCAGGGTTTCGTCGGCGCTGCGGTGACTGAAATCGGCGCTGATCGCGTCGATCAATGCCTGCCGCTCAGCGCTGAGCAGATCGCGCAAAGCCTTGAGCCATTGTTGCCGCTGTGCGGCCGGTGGCATCGGGTTGGCGGCGTACGCGGCGCGTTGTGCCTGGAACTGCCGATCAAGGGTTTCAAGAGGCTGTTGCAGCGTTTGCAGGTAGGCAATGTCGGCAGTCATCGCGGGCTCCGGATTTTATTGTAGTGGGCACTTTTTAGAGTCTAAGCTCTAGAAAGTCAAACGACTTCCGCGCACGTCAGTGTTTTATCCATTTCCGGTTAGGTCGTAAGATGCGCCGTCTACGCACTCTGAATTAAAGCTCAAGCCATGGCCCCACGAATAAAAACCAGCGAGCGCATCGTTCAGAACAGCCTGGAGCTGTTCAATCAGCAGGGCGAGCGCAGCGTCAGCACCAACCACATCGCCGCGCACATGGAGATTTCTCCGGGCAACCTGTACTACCACTTCCCCAACAAGCAGGCGATCATCGCCGTGTTGTTCAGTGAGTACGAAGCCCTGGTGGACAGCTTTCTGCGTCCGCCTCAGGGTCGCCCGGCGACCGTCGAGGACAAGCGTTTCTATCTCAAGGAACTGCTCTCGGCCATGTGGCGCTACCGCTTTCTGCACCGCGACCTCGAGCATCTGCTCGACAGCGATGCGGAACTGGCCGCGCGTTATCGGCGTTTCTCCCAGCGCTGCGTGATCCAGGGGGCCGCAATTTACGAAGGTTTTGTCGCCGCCGGCATTCTGAAAATGGATCGCGTGCAGATCGAATCGCTGACCCTCAATGCGTGGATCATCCTGACCTCGTGGGTGCGTTTTCTGTGCACCACGCGGGAAAACTCCAACCACCTCAGCGAACAGGCCGTGAAGCGTGGCGTGTACCAGGTGCTGGTGCTGGAAGCAGGGTTTGTTACCGATCAGGCGCGGGATGAAGTCAACGCATTGTTCGACGAGTTCTACGTGCCGCTGGCGCAGGCTCTCGAAGACGTGAAATAAACCGTTCAGCCGAATTCCACAGGAGCCCGTTATGTCGATTGCGCAGTTGATCAGCCCACAAGCACTGGACGCTCGCAAAGAGCAGCCGGGGCTGGTGATTCTCGATTGTCGTTTTGCCCTCGAAGATCCGGATTACGGCCAGCGCAGCTACGCCGAAGGGCACATTGCCGGGGCGAGTTTCGCCGATCTGGAACGGGATCTAAGCGGCAAAGTCGAGAAGGGCGTGACCGGGCGTCATCCGTTGCCCGAGCCGGCGGCGCTGATCGAACGCCTGCAAGCCTGGGGCATCAGCAACGACAGCGATGTGGTTCTGTATGACGACGGCCCGGGTGCATACGCGGCGCGGGCGTGGTGGTTGCTGGCATGGCTGGGCAAGCGCGACGGCGTATTCATTCTCGATGGCGGGCTCAAAGCCTGGCACGCCGCCGGCCTGCCGCTGAGCCTGGATCCGCCGAGCGTGACGCCGGGCCGCTTCAGTGGTCAGCCGGACATGAGCCTGTTGCTCAGCGCCGAACAATTGCAGCAGCGCCTCGGCCAGCCAACCCTGACCCTGCTCGACGCCCGCGCCTTGCCGCGCTTCAAGGGCGAAATGGAACCCATCGATCCGGTCGCCGGGCACATTCCCGGCGCACAGTGTGCGGCGTTCACCGACAACCTCGGCAGTGATGGACGGTTTTTGCCGGCCGAGCAGCTCAAGCAGCGCTTTGCCGCGAAACTGGGCGATCGCTCACCGTCGGAACTGGTCGCCTACTGCGGCTCCGGGGTGACGGCGTGCCATAACCTGTTCGCACTGTGCCTGGCTGGCTATCCGCTGGGGGCGCTGTATGCGGGATCGTGGAGCGAGTGGATCAACGAGCCGTCGCGCGGCATTGCCACCGGCGAATAACATCGCTGATCCCATGTGGGAGCGAGCCTGCTCGCGAAGGCGTCCTGTCAGGCATTGAATTTCCAGACTGACACACCGCGATCGCGAGCAGGCTCACTCCTACAGGGGATATGCGGTGTTCACACACTGGTCTCGGCCAGCCATTGCGGGATACGCCGCTCCAGGTAATACCCGGGCCGGCGCACCGAGCCGTCGACGAAGCCGACATGACCGCCACGCGCCTGCAATTCGAACCGGGTGCAGGCTGACAACTCGTCGGCTTGCGGCAGGCTGTGTGGAAATACAAACGGATCGTCCGCCGCCTGAATGATCAGCGTCGGCGTGCGGATCTCGCCGAGGTAATAGCGGCTCGAGGCGCGGCGGTAATAATCCTCGGCATCATTGAAGCCATGCAGCGGCGCGGTAACCCGGCCGTCGAAATCCCAAAACGTACGCATGTTTTCCAGCGAGCCGAGCGCGGCCAGTTTCGCCAGGCCGTCTTCGCGCCCGTCATGCTGGAACTGACGCTGCTTGTTCCTGATGTAGGCGACCATCTCTCGCATGAAGTGCGCCTGATACACCCGCGAAAACCCTTGGCCGATACGATCGGCACATTGATCGAGACGGAACGGTACCGACACCGCCACCGCGCCGAGCACGCCGCTGTCGCTGCCGGTTTCACCCAGATGCTTGAGCAGCACATTACCCCCCAGCGAATAGCCGACCGCGTACAACGGCGCCAACGGGCGTTTCGCGCGCAGGTGCTGGATGGCTTCGGCAAGGTCTTCGCTGGCCCCGGAGTGGTAGCTGCGCGGCAACAGATTCGGCTCGCCGGAACAACCGCGCCAGTTCAGCGCGACGCTGGCCCAGCCCTGCTCGGCCAAGGCCTTTTGAATGCCCGCCACATAGGGCGAATTGGAAGAGCCGGTCAAACCATGCAGCACCAGGACCAACGGCGCCTCGGCGCTGTGCGGGCCGTGCCAGTCGAGGTCGAGGAAGTCGCCGTCCTCGAGCCACAGGCGCTCGCGTTCTCGCTCGATGTGCACGGTCTTGCGCCACAGCGGCCCCCACAGCGTTTGCAGATGCGGATTGCCGAGGCCGAAGGCGGGGATGAAGCGTTCTGGCGAAGGGGGCACGATGATTCTCGATGGGCTTGTGGCGAGGAAGCTTGCCCCCTCGCCGCAGGTTGCTTGCGACCTTGTCAGCCGGCGATGTCCGCCGTGCGCTGCCACAGCGCGTAAAAAACCCGACCGGATTTCTGTTCACGATGCAGACGCCAGTTGCCCGGCAGGCCCAGCGTCGATGGCGCTGTTTCGCTTTCAGTGTAGATCCACGAATCGGCCGCCAGCCATTGGCGCTCTTCCAGCAAGGTACAAACCGCTGGCAGCAGGTTCTGGTTGAACGGCGGGTCGAGGAACACCAGGTCGAACGGCGTCGCGGTCTGGGTTTCCAGGTAGCGCAGCGCATCGGCGGTTTGCACCTGGCCGTTGCTGCAACGCAGGGTGCCGAGATGTTCTTTCAGGCTGGAAACCGCAACGTTGCTGGCGTCCAGCGCCTGGGCCGTGGCCGCGCCACGGGACAGGGCTTCGAGAAACAGCGCGCCGCTGCCGGCGAACGGGTCGAGCACTTTCGCCCCTTCGACATACGGCGCGAGCCAGTTGAACAGGGTTTCACGCACGCGATCCGGGGTCGGGCGCAGGCCTGGTACGTCGGGGAAGCTCAGCTTGCGGCTGCGCCACTGGCCGCCAATGATGCGCAGCTGATTGACGCCGTTGTGCACGTTTTGCACAGGTTTTTTCGGTGCTCGAGTCGCCATTAATGCTCCGGAACCCCGAGCGGTTGCTCGGCAGGTTTATCAGATGGGGCCGGTAACGGCTTTTGCGGCACGGTCGGGCCAGCGGTGACGATGACCATTTTCTCCGTGCTCAGGTGTTTGTTCAGCGCAGCGCGGACTTGCTCTACGGTCAGGCTCTGCGACTGACGCATGAAATCGTCGAGATAGCTCAGCGGCAGATTATAGAAGCCCATCGCGCCCAATTGGCCAACGATGTCGGCGTTGCTCGCGGTGGACAGCGGGAAGCTGCCGGCCAGTTCGCGCTTGGCATCGTCGAGTTCTTTTTGCGTCGGCCCGGTTTTCAGGTAGTCGGCGAGCACGTCCTGCACCAGCTTCAGGGTGCCTTCGCTCATCTCGGCGCGGGTCTGCAGGTTCATCATGAACGGGCCACGGGCCTGCATCGGGCTGAACGCCGAATAAACACCGTAGGTCAGGCCACGCTTCTCGCGCACTTCGCTCATCAGGCGTGTGCCGAAACCACCGCCGCCGAGGATCTGGTTGCCCAGCGACAGCGCGGCGTAATCCGGATCGTCGCGATCGATGCCCAGTTGCGCGAGCATCAGGTTGGTCTGTTTCGACGGAAACTCGATGTGGTTGACGCTGGCCTTCGGTTCCTGCGGTGCGGCGATTTTCGCCAGTGCCGGACCTTTCGGCAGGGCAGAAGAGACCTGATTGGCGATCGCCTCGGCTTCGGCTCGCGACAGGTCGCCGACCAGTGCAATCACAGCGTTGCCGGCGGCGTAGGCCTTGGCATGGAACTCGCGCAATTGCGCGACCGTGATCTTCGGCACGCTCTGCGCATTGCCATCGCTGGAATGCGCGTACGGGTGCTCGCCGTACAGACGCTTCATCAGCTCCAGGCTGGCGAGTTTGCCGGGGTTCTGTTTCTGGTACTCGAAACCGGCGAGCAGCTGGTTCTTGATGCGCGCGAAGGAGTCGGCGGGGAAGGTCGGTTTGCCGACCACATCGGCGAACAGCTTCAACGCCGGTTCACGCTGCTCAGGTGCGCTCAGGCTGCGCAGCGAAGCCAGCGCCATGTCCTTGAACGCACCGTTGCCGAAGTCGGCGCCGAGGCCTTCAAACCCTTGAGCGATCGCGCCGACGTCTTTGCCAGCAATGCCTTCGTTGAGCATGGCGTTGGTCAGCACCGCGAGGCCGGGGACGTTGCCATCCTGGCTGCTGCCTGCGGCGAAGATCAGGCGCATGTCGAACATCGGCAACTCATGGGCTTCGACGAACAGCACTTTCGCGCCTTCAGCAGTGTTCCAGGTCTGCACATCAAGCTTGCGGCTGGCCGGGGCCTTGCCGTCGAGTTCGGCCAGCGATTGCAGTTTCTGGCTGGACTTGGCGTTATCCAGTGCTTCGCTGGCCTTGCTGTCAGCGCTTGGCGACAAATAAACCGCTGCCGAGCCGATCACCGCGACAGCAATCAGGCCAAGCAGCATCAGGCGTGGGGTTTTGCGCTCACTCATGAGTCGTCTCCAATGGCAGGACGTGGGCGACGCTGAGACGTTCGCGGGTGAAATACTTTTTCGCGGCGTTCTGGATGTCTTGCGGGGTCACGCTTTCCAGATCGGCCAGTTCGGTGTCCATCAGCTTCCACGACAGACCGACCGTTTCCAGTTGACCGATCGCGGTGGCCTGGCTGGTGATCGAGTCACGCTCGTAGACCAGGCCGGCGATGACTTGAGCGCGGACGCGTTCGAGCTCTTCGGCAGACGGCGCGGTGGTTTTCAGTTGCTCAAGCAGTTTCCACAAGCCGGCTTCGGCCTGGGCGATGGTCTTTTTCTTCTGCGTATTTGGCGTGGCCGACAGGGTGAACAGGCTGTCGCCACGGGTGTAGGCGTCATAGTCCGACGAGCCGCCGGAGACCAGCTCTTCGCCGCGTTCCAGCTGCGTCGGGATGCGTCCGCTGTAGCCGCCGTCGAGCAGCGCCGAGATCAAGCGCAAGGCGTTGACCGAGCGTTTGTCTTCAGCGGTAGCAATGCTCGGCACGTTGAAGCCAAGCATCAGGCTCGGCAGTTGGGTCTGCACGCGCAGGGTGATCTGGCGTTCGCCGGGCTCGGCCAGTTCCAGCGGTTTTTTCGCCGGTGGCACGTCGCGTTTGGCGACCGGGCCGAAATAACGCTGGGCGAGGGTTTTCACTTCGTCCGGAGTGACGTCACCAACCACCACCAGCGTGGCGTTGTTCGGCGCGTACCAGGATTGGTACCAGTGGCGCAGTTCCTCGACTTTCATACGGTCGAGGTCAGCCATCCAGCCGATGGTCGGCGTGTGGTATCCGCTGGCCGGGTAGGCCATGGCCTTGTAGCGCTCGTAAGCCTTGGACATCGGCTTGTCATCGGTGCGCAGGCGGCGCTCTTCCTTGATGACTTCGATTTCCTTGGCGAACTCGTCGGCCGGCAGGCGCAGGTTGGCCATGCGGTCGGCTTCCAGCTCGAAGGCCACGCCGAGACGATCACGGGCCAGCACCTGGTAATAAGCCGTGAAGTCGTCGCTGGTAAAGGCGTTTTCTTCGGCGCCGAGGTCGCGCAGGATCAGCGAAGCTTCGCCGGGGCCGACCTTTTCGCTGCCCTTGAACATCATGTGCTCGAGCGCGTGGGACAGACCGGTCTGGCCCGGAGTCTCGTAGCTGGAGCCGACCTTGTACCAGATCTGCGAAACGACCACCGGTGCGCGATGGTCTTCGCGCACGACGACCTTGAGGCCGTTGTCGAGGGTGAATTCATGGGTCGGTTGCGGGTCGGCCGCCAGGGCCGAAAGGGGCAGGCAGACTGCGCTGAGCAGCAGGCCAGCAGCGCGGCGGGCAAGAGCATTCATTCGTTTTTCAACCTGTTGGGCTGCCCGCTTGGTCTTAGCGTCAGCGGGCGAGAGGGTGCTAGGATACTGATCCGTTTTACTGGCGGCCACGCCTATCAGGCTTCAGGGTTTGATAAGGCTGTATAGGTTTGCGGCGAAAGGCTGTGTTTTTCCCACTAAACTCCGCGTTTTCGCCGATCTTTGCCGGTTTAGATCAACGTTAATACGATCCTTGAGGTGCCTTCGGTGCCTCGACAAAATGTTGCGCGTGAACAAGCTGGGTGAAACACAGTCTGTTCTGCATCGAATATTTATTTGCCGGGGCGCCCTGTTGGCGCGTCGCTACCGTGAGATAGCCGTCCTCCATGTTTGGTTCCAACGACGACAAGAAGAGCCCAGCTGCGGCTGGCGAGAAGAAAAGCCTGTTCGGATGGCTGCGGAAGAAACCGCAGGAACCCGTCGTCGAACAGCCGCCCGCGATTCCTGAGCCGGCCCCCGCGCCTGCACCTGTAATAGAAGAAGAGCCGGCACCGATTGTGCTGCCTATCGCCGAGCCGGTGCTGCAACCGGAGGCTGAAGCCGAGCCGGAAGCGCCCGCCGCTCCCGAACTGCCGCTGACGCCCGCCGCCGAGCCTTGGCTGACCTTGCCGGTGGCAGAAGAGCCGGTCGCGCTGGTTGAAGATGCGGCGCCACATGTGACGCCAGTGATTCCTGCGCCGGTTGCCGAGGTGGCTGCGCAGCCTGTGCCTGAGCCGGTTGTCGAGGTTGCGGCGCAGCCTGTGCCTGAGCCGGTTGTCGAGCCAGCGCCGATCATTTCTGAACCCGCCGCCCCGGTTGTTCCGCCTTCCGAGCATGAGCCCGCACCGCTTGCCGCTGCGCCGGTTGTCGCTCCGATCGTGCCGGTCGAAGCGCCTGTAGAAACGCCCGTCGAAACCCCGCGCACCGAAGAAACCAAAGCCGGTTTCTTCGCCCGCCTCAAGCAAGGCCTGTCGAAGACCAGCGCCAGCATCGGCGAGGGCATGGCCAGTCTGTTCCTCGGGCGCAAGACCATCGATGATGACCTGCTCGACGACCTCGAAACCCGTCTGCTCACCGCCGACGTCGGCGTTGAAGCCACTACGCAGATCATCCAGCGCCTGACCCAGAAGGTCGCACGTAAGGAGCTGGCCGACGCCGACGCCCTGTACAAATCTCTGCAGGCCGAATTGGCCGCGATGCTCAAACCGGTTGAACAGCCACTGAAAATCGCCTCGCAGAACAAGCCTTTCGTGATCCTGGTGGTCGGCGTCAACGGCGCCGGCAAAACCACCACCATCGGCAAACTGGCGAAGAAGCTGCAACTGGAAGGCAAGAAAGTCATGCTCGCCGCTGGTGACACCTTCCGTGCTGCGGCGGTAGAACAATTGCAGGTATGGGGCGAGCGCAACAAGATTCCGGTGATCGCCCAGCACACCGGCGCTGATTCCGCTTCGGTGATCTTCGACGCAGTGCAAGCGGCCAAGGCCCGTGGCATCGATGTGCTGATTGCTGACACCGCCGGTCGCCTGCATACCAAAGACAACCTGATGGAAGAGCTGAAAAAGGTTCGCCGGGTGATCGGCAAGCTCGACGCCGACGCGCCGCACGAAGTGCTGCTGGTGCTCGACGCCGGCACTGGCCAGAACGCCATCAACCAGGCCAAGCAGTTCAACCAGACCGTCGAACTGACCGGCCTGGCCCTGACCAAACTCGACGGCACCGCCAAGGGCGGAGTGATTTTCGCCCTGGCCAAGCAGTTCGGCCTGCCGATCCGCTACATCGGCGTCGGTGAAGGCATCGACGATTTGCGCACCTTTGAAGCCGAACCCTTTGTCCAGGCACTGTTTGCCGAGCGGGAGCGTTCATGATTCGTTTCGAACAGGTCGGTAAACGCTACCCGAACGGTCACGTCGGCTTGCATGAGCTGAGCTTTCGAGTCCGTCGTGGCGAGTTCTTGTTTGTCACCGGTCACTCCGGTGCCGGTAAATCCACGCTGTTGCGCCTGTTGCTGGCAATGGAGCGGCCGACCAGCGGCAAATTGCTGCTCGCCGGGCAAGACCTGAGCACCATCAGCAACGCGCAGATTCCGTTCCTGCGCCGACAGATCGGCGTGGTGTTCCAGAATCACCAGTTGCTGTTTGATCGCACGGTGTTCAACAACGTCGCCTTGCCGCTGCAAATCCTCGGCCTGTCCAAGGTCGAGATCGCCAAGCGCGTCGATTCGGCGCTGGAGCGCGTGGCGCTGTCGGACAAATCCGATCTGTACCCGGGCGATCTGTCCACCGGTCAACAACAGCGCGTCGGCATTGCCCGCGCCATCGTCCACCGCCCGGCCTTGCTGCTGGCGGACGAACCGACCGGTAACCTCGATCCGCGCTTGGCGGCGGAGATCATGGGCGTGTTCGAAGACATCAACCGTTTGGGCACCAGCGTGCTGATCGCCAGTCACGACCTGGCACTGATCGCGCGCATGCGTCATCGCATGCTGACCCTGCAACGCGGCCGCCTGATCGGCGACGGGGAGGCCGGGGTATGAGTGCGACACGCAGTCCGAAGGTTTCCGAGCGCGTGGCCCCGAAGGCCGCCGACCCGCAACCGCAGAAGAAGAAAAAACACGACGATGACGACGGCCCGGACTTCGCCACGCTGTTTCACGCCTGGATCGAAAGCCATCGCGCCAGCCTGCTCGATAGCCTGCGCCGCCTCGGCAAACAGCCGATCGGCAGCTTCTTCACCTGCATGGTGATGGCCGTGGCGTTGAGTCTGCCGATGGGGCTGTCGCTGTTGCTCAACAACGTTGAGCGTCTTGGTGGTTCCTGGCAGCGCGCGGCGCAGATTTCCCTGTACCTGCAACTCGACGCCAGTCCGGAGCAGGGTGAAGCACTGCGTGAGCAGATCAAAGGCATGCCCGGCGTCGCTGATGCGGAATATGTCGGCCGCGATCAGGCGCTGGAAGAATTCCAGCAGCAGTCCGGCTTGGGCGAAGCTCTGCGTGAGCTGCCCGACAACCCTTTGCCGGGTGTGGTGCTGGTGACCCCGAACGAAGTCGACAAGCCGACACTCGAAGCATTAAGACAAAAACTTTCCGAGCTGCCGAAGGTACAACAGGCGCAACTTGATCTAGTCTGGGTCGAGCGTCTGGCCGCCATCCTCAAGCTTGGCGACCGCTTTGTCTTCGGTCTGACGGTGTTGTTGGTGTCTGCATTACTTTTGGTGATAGGCAATACCATTCGTCTTCATATTGAAAACCGCCGCACCGAGATAGAAGTGATTAAACTCGTCGGCGGCACTGACAGTTATGTGCGTCGTCCTTTCCTTTATATGGGCGCGTTGTATGGCTTCGGTGCAGGGCTGTTGTCCTGGGGCGTATTGGCGTTCGGCCTCAACTGGCTGAACGATGCGGTGGTCGGACTGGCCGGCTTGTACGGCAGTGATTTCGCCCTGGCCGGTGTGCCAGTGGCCGACGGTCTGTCGCTCTTGCTTGGCGCGGTGCTGTTGGGTTATATCGGTGCATGGATTGCAGTCGCACGTCATCTCAGGGAGCTGGCGCCGAAGTAGAATCTTTTTTGCGCGTGATTGACCTTGCGGTTTTTATGGGAACTTGTACCTGAGTTCCCGGTCAATTTTTCGCAGTGCCGAGAGGCACGAGTATGTGAGTGGGAGGTTTTTTCGTATGACCAATTCTTTGCAACCTGCGTATGCGCTGGTTCCGGGTGCGAACCTGGAAGCCTATGTGCACACCGTCAACAGCATTCCATTGCTGACGCCGGAGCAGGAGCGTGAACTGGCCGAGAGTCTCTACTATGAGCAGGATTTGGGGGCGGCTCGGCAGATGGTGCTCGCCCACCTGCGTTTTGTCGTACACATTGCCCGTAGCTATTCCGGCTACGGTCTGGCTCAGGCTGACCTGATCCAGGAAGGCAACGTCGGCCTGATGAAGGCCGTCAAGCGCTTCAACCCGGAAATGGGCGTGCGTCTGGTGTCGTTCGCCGTGCACTGGATCAAGGCGGAAATTCACGAGTTCATCCTGCGCAACTGGCGCATTGTGAAAGTCGCGACCACCAAGGCTCAGCGCAAGCTGTTCTTCAACCTGCGCAGCCAGAAGAAGCGTCTGGCGTGGCTGAACAACGAGGAAGTCCACCGCGTGGCGGAAAGCCTCGGCGTCGAACCACGTGAAGTGCGCGAAATGGAAAGCCGCCTGACCGGCCACGACATGGCCTTCGACCCGGCTGCCGAAGCCGACGACGACAGCGCTTTCCAGTCTCCGGCCAACTACCTGGAAGACCACCGGTACGACCCGGCGCGTCAACTGGAAGATGCCGACTGGAGCGACAACTCCAACACCAACCTGCACGAAGCACTGGAAGTGCTGGACGAGCGTAGTCGCGACATCCTCTACCAGCGCTGGCTGGCAGAAGAGAAAGCCACGCTGCACGACCTGGCGCAGAAGTACAACGTGTCGGCCGAGCGAATCCGTCAGCTCGAAAAGAGCGCGATGAACAAGCTCAAATTGTCGATCGCCGCGTAACCGGCGCATCAGCAATAAAAAACGCCCCGATCAGCGATGATCGGGGCGTTTTCATTTCTGTTTCAACACCAATCCCTGTGGGAGCGAGCCTGCTCGCGAATGCGGTTTATCAGTCACATCAACACAGGCTGACACACCGCTTTCGCGAGCAGGCTCGCTCCCACATTGGAATTTCGGTGTTATTCAGCCCAAGGCGCCCGTCGCGAATCATTCAGCCCGAGCAAGTAACTGTCCCCGCCCAACTGACTCATCTGCTGTCGAATCCACCCGGCGCGTCGCGATACATAACCGGTCGGATGACTCGCGCTCCACACCCGTGGATTGGGCAGTACGGCAGCCAGATAACTCGCCTGCTGGCGCGACAATGACTTCGCGCTCACGCCAAAGTGATGCCGCGCCGCCGCTTCAGCGCCAAACACGCCGTCATCCCACTCGACACTGTTCAGGTACACTTCAAGAATCCGCTGCTTGGGCCAGAACACCTCGATCAGCGCGGTAAACCACGCTTCCAGGCCTTTGCGCAGATAGCTGCGGCCGGACCAGAGAAAGAGATTTTTCGACACCTGCTGGCTCAAGGTGCTGGCACCGCGAATCGAACCGCCCAGTTCGTTGTGGGCCAGAGCGGCCTGAATCGCGCGCAGATCGAAGCCCCAGTGCTCGGGGAATTTCTGGTCTTCGCCAGCAATTACCGCCACTTTCAGGTCATCGGAGATCTCGTTCCACGGTTTCCAGGTGCGCTGCAGGTCAATCGGCTCGCCGTCGACCCAGGATTCGACCTTGCGCTCGACCATCAACGCCGTACCCGGCGGTGGCACGAAGCGGAACACCAGCACCAGCAAGACGCTGCCGCCGGCGAACCAGAGCAGAGCCTTCGTGAGACGACGGAAAATTGAACGCAGCATAGAGATGGCTTGGCCGAACCCGTGGAGCGGGCCATTATACAGACCCTGCCGATGGCGTCTGACTGGAGTTCCCCATGCTGCGTGGCTTTTTGATGCTGGCCGCTTTTTTCGGATTCACCGGTGTTGCGCTCGGTGCGTTTGCCGCCCACGGCCTGAAAAACCGTCTGACGCCGGAATACCTGACGATTTTCCACACCGGCGTCACCTACCAACTGGTGCACACACTCGCGCTGTTCGGCGTTGCGCTGCTGGCCACGCAGATTCAAGGGCGCCTGATTACTTGGGCCGGCCTGTCCTTCACCGTCGGCATTGTGTTGTTCTCCGGCAGCCTGTATCTGCTGACCATGACCGGCATCAGCAAACTCGGCATCATCACGCCGTTCGGAGGCCTGGCGTTTCTCATCGGTTGGGTTTGCCTCGGCCTCGCCGCCTGGCGCTTGCAGCCAACCGCTTGACGCTTGGTACTGACCTTTAGGTCATGATCGGGCTAGAATGCCAGCCCCTAAAAATGATGGCGGCGTTGTGCATGCGCATTCAGTTGAACGGCGAGTCCTTTGAATTGCCCGACGGTGAAACCGTTGCGGGCCTGATCACCCGTCTGGATCTGGCCGGACGTCGCGTGGCGGTCGAGCTCAATCTGGACATCGTCCCGCGCAGCCAGCATGCCGACACCACGTTGAACGACGGCGACAACGTCGAAGTGGTCCACGCCATCGGCGGCGGCTGATTGTCCCGGCCCGCAAGGGCACAGAATTCTGCAAGACCCTCACCCTTAAAGAGGATTCCCCATGAGCATCGTTCGTAGCGACAAGCCTTTTGTGCTGGCCGGTCGTACTTACCAGTCGCGTTTGCTGGTCGGTACCGGCAAGTACCGTGACATGGAAGAAACCCGCCAGGCCATCGAAGCCTCGGGTGCCGAGATCGTCACCTTCGCCGTGCGCCGCACCAACCTGGGCCAGATCGAAGGCGAGCCGAACCTGCTCGAAGTGCTGTCGCCGGATCGCTACACCTTCCTGCCGAACACTGCCGGTTGCTACGACGCCATCGAAGCCGTGCGCACCTGCCGCCTGGCGCGTGAGCTGCTCGACGGCCACAATCTGGTGAAGCTGGAAGTGCTGGCCGATCAGAAGACCCTGTTCCCCAACGTGATCGAAACCCTCAAGGCCGCCGAAACCCTGGTCAAGGAAGGCTTCGACGTGATGGTCTACACCAGCGATGACCCGATCATCGCCCGGCAACTGGCGGAAATCGGTTGCATCGCCGTGATGCCGCTGGCCGGTCTGATCGGCTCCGGTCTGGGTATCTGCAATCCGTATAACCTGCAGATCATCCTCGAAGAAGCCAAGATCCCGGTGCTGGTGGATGCCGGTGTCGGTACCGCTTCCGACGCGACCATCGCCATGGAGCTGGGTTGCGACGCCGTACTGATGAACTCGGCCATCGCCCACGCCCAGCAACCGGTCATGATGGCGCAAGCCATGCAGCACGCCATCGTCGCCGGTCGCCTGGCGTACCTCGCCGGCCGCATGCCGAAAAAACTCTATGCCAGCGCCTCTTCGCCGCTGGATGGTCTGATCAAGTAAGAGCCATTGATGACTGAATCGAACGACACGCCTGTCCAGCCGGACGAAGGCGACGAGCGCCAACACCGCCGCATCAAGAGTTTCGTGATGCGCGCCGGGCGCATGACCGAAGGCCAGCAACGCGGCTTGGACCAGGGCGCGCCGCTGTACATGCTGCCGCTGGCCGATGCGCCGGTCGATTACGACCAGGTGTTCGGCCGCTCGGCACCGCGCTCGCTGGAAATCGGTTTCGGCATGGGCCACTCGCTGCTGGAAATGGCCGCAGCTGCCCCAGAGCAGGATTTCATCGGTGTGGAAGTGCACCGCCCGGGTGTCGGCGCGCTGCTCAATGGCGTGCTGACCCAAGGGCTGACCAACCTGCGGGTCTACGATTGCGACGCGATCGAAGTGCTCAACCGCTGCATCGCCGACAACAGCCTCGATCGCCTGATGCTGTTTTTCCCGGATCCGTGGCACAAGAGCCGCCACCACAAGCGCCGCATCGTCCAGGCCTCGTTCGCCGAACTGGTGCGCAGCAAGCTCAAGGTCGGCGGCATTCTGCACATGGCCACCGACTGGGAACCGTACGCCGAGTACATGCTGGAAGTGATGAACGTCGCCCCGGGCTACCGCAACCTCGCCGAAGACGGCAGATGCGTCCCGCGCCCGGCCGAACGCCCGATCACCAAGTTCGAACGCCGCGGCGAACGTCTTGGCCATGGCGTGTGGGATCTGAAGTTCGAAAAGATCGCTTAAGCATCACGCAATAAAAACTGTGGGAGCGAGCCTGCTCGCGAAAGCGGTCTGACAATCAACGATGATGTTGGATGTTAAGACGCCTTCGCGAGCAGGCTCGCTCCCACAATTATTTTGTGTATGAGGAGATTACAGGGGGGCAAGAAATCGAGCGGGCACCTGCTCTGTCAACCAGACGCCATTTTCGGCCTGATAGAACTTGAAGCCCTGTTCTTCCATCTGCTTCGCGGCAACCTTCAGAACGACTGGCGTTCCGTAGCGTTGACCCACGGCCGACGCGGTGGCGATCTCATCGGACAGATGCACCTGATGGCGTTGTCCTGGAATCAAGCCTTGTTCGTTGATCGAGTCGAGAAAACGCGTCGCTGTTCCGTGGTAGAGCGTTTGCGGTGGCTGTTTCTGCTCGAATTGCAGATCAACGCTTTTCGTCGAGTGGCCTTGAACAGCGCGTATACAGTGGCCATCAGCGGAAATCGTAAAACGCTTCTTGTCACTGCTGGTCACGACGTTTTCAATCAGCTCACGACTTAAATGTCTGCCATCACGCGCCGCGCCGCTGATCAGTGCATCGATATTTGCCCAGCCTTCCGAATTCAGATTCAGTCCGATCGCTTGAGGCTGGTGACGCAACACGAAGCTGAGAAATTTGCTTGTCTCATCCAGTAGTTTTTTACTCATGAACTTCCCTTTCATTGCAATCAACTATGGGAGCGAGCCTGCTCGCGAAAGCGGTCTGACAATCAACGATGATGTTGGATGTTAAGACGCCTTCGCGAGCAGGCTCGCTCCCACATTTCGTTTCGGGGTGCTTGCGGGGTCAGCGGCGGTCAGCAACCACGCCGATCAGCACCAGTACCACCAGCAGCACCGGCGCCAGGCTGTAGTTGTTGAACTGGCTCAGGCCTTTGATCACCCACGGCGTGGCGTAGATCAGCGCGGCGCCGCTGCCGATCAGGCAGAGCAGGGCCATCAAAGGCACGCGCAGGGCGCCGGCGATGCTGCCCAGGCGTTGTTCGACCCAGCCTTTGAAGTCAGCGCCGAACAGCACCAGCAGGCAACCGACCAGCGCTAAAGCGATTTCCGAGAGATTGCTGCGGCTCCAGCGGGAGACGGTGGCCAGCAGGTCGAGTATCAAATCCATGCGTTTTCCCTTTGAGCTGAAGTCAGTTCAGAAATTGTTGCAGCAAATCGTTGAGAAACAGCTGGCCGCGTTCGGTCGCCGCCAGGCGTGACGGTTCGACCTGCAACAGGCCGCTTTGTTCGGCTTCGCGCCGGCCTTCGGCGAGGGTCTCCAGCGACAGGCCGGTGCGCTCCGGATACAGGCGCGATTCGACCCCGGCAGTCAGGCGCAGGGCGTTCATCAGGAACTCGAACGGCATCTCGTCATTGCTCAGCGATTTCTCGCCGGCCTGAAAGCTTTTCGCCGGGTTCAGATAATCCTTCGGCAGGCGGGTTTTCCACGTGCGCACGATGCGCCCGTCCGGATGACTCAGCTTGCCATGGGCGCCGGCGCCGATGCCGATGAAGTCGCCAAAACTCCAGTAATTGAGGTTGTGCCGCGCCGGTCGCCCTGCCTGGGCATACGCCGACACTTCGTATTGCGCGTAACCGTGCTCGGCCAGTAGCGCCTGGCCGGCTTCCTGAATGTCCCACAGGGTGTCGTCTTCCGGCAGCACTGGCGGCTGGTTCCAGAACACCGTATTGGGCTCCAGCGTCAGCTGATACCAGGAAATGTGCGTCGGCTGCAGCGCGATGGCCTGGCGCAGATCGCTCAAGGCATCGTCCAGCGACTGATCGGGCAAGCCGTGCATGAGATCGAGATTGAAGTTATCGAACCCGGCCTGCCGGGCCATGCCCGCCGCACGCACGGCTTCGTCACCGTTGTGAATGCGGCCGAGGGCTTCAAGCTTTTCCTGCTGGAAACTCTGGATGCCGATCGACAGGCGATTGATCCCCAGCTTGCGATAAGCAACAAACTTCTCTTGCTCGAAGGTGCCCGGATTGGCCTCAAGGGTGATTTCGATATCGGCTGCGAACGGGATGCGTTGCTCGACGCCCTTCAACAACCGCCCGAGGGCTTCGGCGCTGAACAGGCTCGGCGTCCCGCCACCGAAGAAAATCGAAGTCAGCTCACGGCCATACACTGCATGCAGATCCTGATCGAGATCGGCCAGCAGCGCGTCGACGTATTCCTGCTCAGGCAGCACCGGGCTGGCGGTGTGCGAGTTGAAATCGCAATACGGGCATTTGCGTACACACCACGGAATGTGGATGTACAGCGCCAGGGGCGGCAGGGTTGGCAGCGGTGCCCGAGGCGAGGACGCGGCGCCGCCGATGATCAGCGACGACGCGGAAGAATCAGTGGTCATTTCAAGCCCAGACGCTGGCGCAGCAGATCCATTGCACGGGCGCGGTGGCTGATCTGGTTTTTGTCGGCCGGGCTCAGTTCGGCGCTGGAGCAGTCGCGCTCCGGCACCCAGAACAGTGGGTCATAACCGAAGCCGTGCTCGCCGCTGGCAGCGGTGAGGATGCGCCCGTGCCACAGTCCTTCGCAGAGGATCGGCAGCGGATCATCGGCGTGGCGCACCAGTGCCAATACGCAGACGAACTGCGCGCCGCGCTCGGCTTGTGGCACGTCCTTGAGCGCATCGAGCAGTTTGGCGTTGTTCGCCGCATCGCCTTGGCCGTCGGCGTAACGCGCCGAGTAGATACCCGGTGCGCCGCCGAGGAAGTCCACTGCCAGCCCGGAATCGTCGGCCAGTGCCGGCAGCCCGGAAATGCGCGCGGTATTGCGGGCCTTGAGGATCGCGTTCTCGACAAACGACAGGCCGGTTTCTTCCGGCTCGACCTTGCTCCATTCGCCAATCGAGCGCAGTTGCACCGAGTCGCCGAGCATGGCCTGGAGTTCTTTGAGTTTGCCGGCGTTATGGCTGGCCAGTACGAGCTGCTTGATGTTCATCATTCGCCGGGAAAGAGTTCTTGGTTGAAATTGATGGTGTTGATCTTGTCGCCGTTTTGCACCTTGATTTCAAAGGTGCGGGTTTCCTGCTGCGGCACCGGGTACTGGGCGATGTAGTAGATCGCGCCCTG
>NZ_RCNZ01000057.1:0-28602 GCF_004307525.1 Pseudomonas sp. Sample_21
CGCATTGAAGAAATATCGGCTTCGGGCCTGTCGTTAGAATGCCGATCACTCGCTCATCGTGCCTGACGTTGAAATCGCCTGCGGTTTCAACGGGAAATTTCCGCCGATGCGCAACCGATTTCCGATTCACCCATTCGCATATTGGGCTGTCGCTCACTCTGCCGTTTTTGCCCTTTACCGATGGAGTCCCAAGATGAAGAAACTTGTGCTGCTTGGCGCCCTGGCACTGTCCGTGCTGTCGCTGAATGCCGTCGCTGACGAAAAACCTGTGAAGATCGGCATCGAAGCGGCTTACCCTCCATTCGCTTCGAAAGCACCGGACGGCAGCATCGTCGGTTTCGACTACGACATCGGCAACGCGCTGTGCGAAGAGATGAAGGTCAAGTGTGTGTGGGTCGAGCAAGAGTTCGACGGTCTGATCCCGGCTCTGAAAGTACGCAAGATCGACGCGATCCTGTCGTCGATGTCGATCACCGAAGATCGCAAGAAGTCGGTCGACTTCACCAACAAGTACTACAACACTCCGGCGCGTCTGGTCATGAAGGCCGGCACTCAGGTCAGCGAAGGTCTGGCTGAGCTGAAAGGCAAGAACATCGGCGTACAGCGTGGTTCGATCCACGAGCGTTTCGCCCGCGAAGTTCTGGCTCCATTGGGCGCCGAGATCAAGCCGTACGGCTCGCAGAACGAAATCTACCTCGACGTGGCTGCCGGTCGCCTCGACGGTACCGTGGCTGACGCCACCCTGCTGGACGATGGTTTCCTGAAAACCGACGCCGGCAAAGGCTTCGCGTTCGTTGGCCCGGCCTTCACCGACGTCAAATACTTCGGCGACGGCGTAGGTATCGCAGTGCGCAAGGGCGACGCCCTGAAAGACAAGATCAACACTGCCATCGCGGCCATCCGCGAAAACGGCAAATACAAAGCAATCCAGGACAAGTACTTCGCCTTCGACATCTACGGCAAGTAAGACGTCTCTGCGACAAGTCCGAAATGGCGCAAGCAACAGAATCTCTGCGGTTTGCGCCATTTTTTCATCCCAACTTTCGAGGACCTGAATCATGTTGAAAGGCTACGGGGCTGTCATCCTCGATGGCGCATGGCTGACGCTTCAGCTCGCCTTGTCGTCCATGGCTCTGGCCATCGTTCTCGGGCTGATCGGTGTCGCGTTGCGCCTGTCGCCGGTGCGCTGGCTGGCGTGGCTGGGCGACCTGTATTCGACGGTGATCCGCGGCATTCCCGATCTGGTGCTGATCCTGCTGATCTTCTACGGCGGTCAGGACTTGCTCAACCGCGTCGCGCCGATGCTCGGCTATGACGACTACATCGACCTGAACCCGCTGGCCGCCGGTATCGGCACCCTCGGTTTCATCTTCGGTGCGTACCTCTCGGAAACCTTCCGTGGCGCGTTCATGGCGATCCCCAAGGGCCAGGCCGAAGCGGGCATGGCGTACGGCATGAGCAGTTTTCAGGTGTTCTTCCGGGTGATGGTGCCGCAGATGATTCGTCTGGCGATTCCCGGCTTCACCAACAACTGGCTGGTACTGACCAAGGCCACCGCGCTGATTTCCGTGGTCGGTCTGCAAGACATGATGTTCAAGGCCAAGCAGGCGGCGGATGCCACGCGCGAGCCTTTCACCTTCTTCCTCGCAGTGGCGGCGATGTACCTGGTGATCACCAGTGTTTCGTTGCTGGCATTGCGTCACCTTGAGAAGCGCTACTCGGTAGGCGTAAGGGCGGCTGATCTATGATCTTCGACTACAACGTCATCTGGGAGGCACTGCCGCTGTACTTCAGCGGCCTGCTGACCACCCTCAAACTGCTCGCGCTGTCGCTGTTCTTCGGTTTGCTCGCGGCGTTGCCGCTGGGGCTGATGCGCGTCTCGAAAAACCCGTTCGTCAACGGCGCCGCGTGGCTTTACACCTACGTGATTCGCGGCACGCCGATGCTGGTGCAGCTGTTCCTGATCTACTACGGTCTGGCCCAGTTCGAAGCGGTACGCGAAAGCTTCCTGTGGCCGTGGCTGTCCAGCGCAACGTTCTGCGCCTGCCTGGCTTTTGCCGTGAACACCAGCGCCTACACCGCAGAAATCATTGCCGGCAGCCTGAAGGCCACGCCGAACGGTGAGATCGAAGCGGCCAAGGCCATGGGCATGTCGCGCTTCAAACTGTACAAGCGCATTCTGCTGCCGTCGGCCCTGCGCCGCGCGCTGCCGCAGTACAGCAATGAAGTGATCATGATGCTGCAGACTACCAGTCTGGCGTCGATCGTGACCCTGATCGACATCACTGGCGCGGCACGTACCGTCAACGCGCAGTTCTATCTGCCGTTCGAGGCGTACATCACCGCTGGCGTGTTCTACCTGTGCCTGACCTTCATTCTGGTCAAGCTGTTCAAACTGGCTGAGCGTCGCTGGTTGAGCTACCTCGCGCCACGGAAGCACTGATATGCAACGCATCGACCACGTATTGCCGTGGAGCCACTTGGGCAGCGAGCGCAAGGTTTCGGTTTTCCGTTTCGGCAGCGGCGAGCGCAAGGCCTACATCCAGGCCAGCCTGCACGCCGATGAACTGCCGGGCATGCGCACCGCCTGGGAGCTGAAAAAGCGCCTCGGCGAACTCGAAGCCCAAGGCTTGCTCAACGGCGTGATCGAGCTGGTGCCGGTGGCCAATCCGATCGGTCTAGGGCAATTGCTGCAAGGCAATTTCCAGGGCCGTTTCGAGGCGGGCAGCGGCAAGAATTTCAACCGTGATTTCGTCGAGCTCAGCGCGCCGGTCGCGGCGGCGCTGGGCGAAAAACTCGGTGATGATCCCCATGCCAACGTGCGCCTGATCCGCCAGGCAATGGCCGACCACCTGGCCGGCTTGCCTGAAGCGAGCAGCCAGTTGCAGGGCATGCAGCGTGTGCTGCTCAGCCACGCCTGCACCGCCGATGTGGTGCTGGATCTGCACTGCGATGCCGAAGCCGCGCTGCACATGTACGCGCTGCCGCAGCACTGGCCGCAGTGGCGTTCGCTGTCGGCACACCTGAACGTCAAGGTTGGTTTGCTCGCGGAAGATTCCGGCGGCAGCTCGTTCGATGAAGCCTGCTCGTTGCCGTGGCTGCGCCTGTCGCGGCAGTTTCCCGATGCGCAGATTCCGCTGGCGTGTCTGGCGACGACGATCGAGCTGGGCGGGCAGGCCGACACCGGCCGCGTCGAAGCCGAGGCTTATGCTGAAGGCATGCTGGCGTTCCTTGCCGAGCAAGGCCTGATCACCGGCGAGTGGCCGGACCCGGCCTTCGAACCGTGCGAAGGCATGCCCTTCGAAGGCACCGAATTGCTGTTTGCGCCGCACCCCGGTGTGGTGAGTTTTTCCCGCAAGCCCGGCGAATGGGTCGAGGCGGGCGACGAGATTTTTCAAGTGATCGACCCTGTGTCCGATCGGGTCAGCACGGTATGTGCTGGTACGTCCGGGGTGCTGTTTGCCATTGAACGGCTGCGCTATGCCCAACCCGGTTTCTGGCTGGCCAAGGTGGCGGGGCGCGAAGCGCTGCGTCACGGGCGCTTGCTCAACGACTGACTGACTGTTTTTGTGAGAACCGACCGCATGTACAAACTTGAAGTCCAAGACCTGCATAAACGCTATGGCAGTCACGAAGTGCTCAAGGGCGTGTCCCTGAAAGCCGCCGCCGGCGATGTGATCAGCATCATCGGCTCCAGTGGCTCCGGCAAAAGTACTTTCCTGCGCTGCATCAACCTGCTCGAGCAGCCGCACGCCGGCAAGATCCTGCTCAACAACGAAGAGCTGAAACTAGTGGCGAACAAGGACGGCGCGCTGAAAGCCGCTGATCCGAAGCAGCTGCAACGCATGCGTTCGCGCCTGTCGATGGTGTTCCAGCATTTCAATCTGTGGTCGCACATGACCGCGATTGAAAACATCATGGAAGCGCCGGTGCACGTGCTTGGCGTACCCAAGTACGAAGCGCGGGAAAAAGCCGAGTACTACCTGAACAAGGTTGGCGTGGCCCATCGCAAAGACGCGTTCCCGGGGCACATGTCCGGCGGCGAGCAGCAGCGCGTGGCGATCGCCCGGGCGCTGGCGATGGAACCGGAAGTGATGCTGTTCGACGAACCGACCTCGGCCCTCGACCCGGAACTGGTCGGCGACGTGCTGAAAGTCATGCAGGCGCTGGCGCAGGAAGGCCGCACCATGGTCGTGGTGACCCACGAAATGGGCTTCGCCCGTGAAGTGTCGAACCAGTTGGTGTTCCTGCACAAAGGCGTCGTCGAAGAAAGCGGCAACCCGCGCGAAGTGCTGGTCAACCCGCAGTCGGAACGCTTGCAGCAGTTCCTGTCGGGCAGCCTGAAATAAATCAGGGCTGCCGTTGTGCACCAGATTAGGTCATGCTTCGCGATCTTCTGGCTGGCTCAGATCCCCTGTGGGAGCGAGCCTGCTCGCGAAAGCGGTAGAACAGCCAGCAATTATGTTGACTGGTACACCGCCTTCGCGAGCAGGCTCGCTCCCACATTCTGATCTTCACCGGTTTCAGGATTTGTGTTCATTTCCGGGCTAGCATTGGCCCATGCCTTCATCACCGTTGTTCGTTTCGGATTGCCCGCCCATGACTGCCCATCGAATTGGTTTCCTGATTTGGCCCAGCACTAAAGCGTTGACGCTGGCGCTGGCGGAGGAGGCCTTGCGTGTTGCGCAGCGGGTGCACCCGGACGTGGTTTACGAACTGTCGTTCTTGCAGGCGGAGCCGCAGAGCGAAGGGGCCTGGCAATTGCCAGGCGAACCCTGGGCCGGCAAGCTCGAGAACTTCCAGAAACTGTTCCTGCTCGCCGACGAGCCGCCGACCACCCTGGCGCCGGCGCTGAGCAGTGCGCTCAAGCAACTGGTGCGTGCCGGTTGCGTGATCGGTGGTCTGTCCGCCGGTGTCTATCCGTTGGCCCAGCTCGGTTTGCTCGACGGTTATCGCGCCGCCGTGCACTGGCGCTGGCAGGACGATTTCGCTGAGCGCTTCCCGAAAGTCATCGCCACCAGCCATCTGTTCGACTGGGACCGCGACCGCCTGACCGCCTGCGGTGGCATGTCGGTGCTCGACCTGTTGCTCGCGGTGCTGGCCCGCGATCACGGTGCGGAACTGGCCGGTGCGGTGTCGGAAGAACTGGTGGTCGAGCGCATCCGCGAGGGCGGTGAGCGTCAGCGCATTCCGTTGCAGAATCGCCTCGGCTCCAGCCATCCGAAGCTCACCCAGGCGGTGTTGCTGATGGAAGCCAACATCGAAGAGCCGCTGACCACCGACGAAATCGCCCAGCATGTGTGCGTATCGCGCCGGCAGTTGGAGCGGATCTTCAAGCAATACCTCAACCGCGTGCCGAGCCAGTACTACCTGGAATTGCGCCTGAACAAGGCCCGGCAGATGTTGATGCAGACCAGCAAGTCGATCATCCAGATCGGCCTGTCGTGTGGCTTCTCCTCGGGGCCGCACTTCTCCAGCGCCTATCGCAATTTCTTCGGTGCCACGCCGCGGGAAGATCGCAACCAGCGACGCAGCAGCAGCCCGTTCGAATTGTCGTCAGTGCCGCCGGAGCGTGGCTGAGCGCGGGCCGAGTTCAATCGGTGTCGAAGCTGCTGGAAAAATCATGGAAGTCCTCAAACGACTGATACACGGTGTCGTTGCTCGCCTGTCGCTCCGCCAGGCGCAGTTGATACGCCGCCTCATAACGCTGCAGGCGCTGCTGGCTTTCTGCGGTCAGCAGGTTGTCGCCGAAGGCATATTCGGTCAACACCTCGCCGGGCTGTGAAGGAAACTCGCCCGGCAACTCGGTGATCGCGTTCCCGGACAAGTCCGCGTACCTCAATCGAGGCAGTTCGAACAGACCGTCGGGCACCTTGCTCAAGGCGCAATTGCCCAGACGCACATCGGTCATCTGCGGGAAATGACTCAGATCCGGAGCCATGTTGAGCGGATTGTCGCTCAGGTCCACGGATCTCAGGTTTCTCAGCGTTCTGAAGGCTTCTGCGTTCTGCGCAGTCAGCGTGATTTCACAGCCAGGCAGATACAGGCTGTGCAATCTGTCCATTCCGAAGATTCTGGGGGGAACCTCGCGCAACGGATATTTGCGGATGGTGATGCTTTTGAGTTTGGGAAAAAGCGCCAACAATTGATCGACCCTGGGCGGGGCGGACGCTCCGCTTGTCAGTCGCAACTCTTCGATATGGTCGAAGCTTGCGGCCAGCGCCGGCAGCTCGCCGGTGAACGAAATGTCGCAGGTAACTCTTGGGTCCATGATGAACGTGGGCGCCCGGCGCAGGTCGGTTTCCAGATCTCGCCTGAAATGTTGGCGATTGCGTGTTTCCCTGGCTGCCGCGTCGTTCGCCAGTGGCATCTGCGTGTCAGGATCGTTGGGGATCTCGTTTGCCCAGCTATCCAGGCGTTCGAGCAGGCTGGTGAGGCCGGTTTTGCGGCGCATCAGCTCAAGACGTCCATCGGCCAGCGTACCCGTCAGCTTGTAGACCAGATCGTTGGCATCGAAGCCGGACAGCGACGGGTAAAGGCTTTGCGCCAGATCGATGTCGTCCTGTTGGACCCAGACACCGAAATTGTCGGCTTTAGCCTGGAAAGCGGCTTTGACACGTTCTCTGGAAGCAACCGACAACGGGTTGGCACCCAGTTCCATGCCGCGACCGGAATAACGCGTCAGCTCGGTCGGCACTTCGATGATGTTGTTGTCGCTCAGCAATGCAACTTCCAGCTGCGGCAGCTGTTCCAGCCCGGCAGGAACGCTATCGATTCCGGTGCTGGTCAGATCGATGAACGTCAGGTTCTGCAGTGCCGACACATCGGGCGTGACCTGCAGCGGATTGCTATACAAGTCCAGAGATTTCAAGCGGGTCAGCGTGGACAAGACCGCTTGTCCGGCAGGATCCAGTGTGATCTGGCACTTGCTCAGCATCAACGTTTCCAGCGACGGCAGGCTTTGCAGCGCTTGCGGCATCTGGCCCAGGGAAAAATCCTGCAGTTCCAGGCCCTGCAATCCGCTGAAGCTGGTGAGAAAACCGTCGGAAACCTTCAGTGCCGGATTGCCCTGCAGACTGAGATGGGTGATGTGACTGAAGTCGGTGGCCAATTGCGGTAACTCACCGGTAAATGCCGCATTGGCATTGAAGGTATTGAACCGTAGTGCTGAATTGTCGGTGCGCCTGCCGCGCCACAGTTGTTCGAGGCTTTCGCTGAATTTTTGTCTCTCGGTCAGTTCTGCGGCTTTTTCCTGCGCAGTCCATGGCCGTTCTGTCGATGGATTGTTGACTGGCAGACGCTCACGCCATGCGTTGAGATCGCCAATCATGCGGGCGATTTCGCCCTCCCACCTGATCAGTTGCGCCGTGCCGGTCTGTAATGTCCCGGGCAGGCGATAAATCATGTTGATCGCAGCGTTTTCCCCAAGTCGCGGGAACAGTCTCTGCGCCATGGCAATGTCAGCCGATGGCGGCTTGATCCGGAAGTTGCGCCCGTGTGCTGCGTAGTAGAACTTGACGCGCTCGCGTGCATTTATCGACAGAGGGTTGTCGTTCAGATATATGCCGTCGGCCTTATCGGGCTTCAGGCTGAAGATAGCGTCCGGCAGCTCGGTAATCTGGTTGTTGGCAAGCGAGAGCTCTCGCAGCAGCGGATGCTCGGCGATGCCCTTCGGCACGCTGGTCAGATCGGTATGGCCAAGTAAAAAGTTGGTGACCTTGGGCAGGGTGGTCAGATCGGGCGCGTTTGACAGTGGGTTGTGGCTCAGATCGAGCAGCCGCAACTCGGGCAGGGTGCCGAGTAGTTGCTGCCCGGCAGGTGACAGTGTCAGCGCGCAGTCATTCAGTTTGAGCTCTTTGAGATACTGCAGGCGGCCGACGAATGAGGGTATGTCATAGAGCGTGAAGGCTTTCAATTTCAGCGTCTGAAGATTCGGGAACAAGGCAGCGAACGGCTCCAGTCCAGCGGTTGTCACGTTGCCGGTGAGCTTGAGGCTGGTCACGTGATCGAAGTTGACACTCAGGCGCGGCATTTCGCCGAGAAACTTCAGGTCTGCCGCAAACAATGCGCTGCGCTTGCCGCTTCCCATCGATCTTTCGCTCCAGAAATCCTCCAGCAATAGCTTGAAGTCCGAGCGTGCGGATCGTTGCGCCAGATGCTCGCTTACGCTCAAAGCCTGGCCTGTGACCGGGTGCGCGGACGGAACTGCCGAGGCCCAGCGGGTCAGGTCATCGCGCATCTGTTGCTGCTCCGCTTTCCAGCGAAGGAGCTGTTTGCGGCTTTCGCCCAGATTGCCGGGCAAGTCGTAGATCATCTCGCTGGCCTCCTGCTTGTTCAAACCGGGAAATAGCTGCCGGGCGAGGCTGACATCCGGCTCGGGCGCCAGGACGTCAAAGTCGTTTCGATGGATGCGGAAGTAGTTTTTGATCTGATCGCGCGTTGCTGCCGATAGCGGATTGTCGGCAAGGTCAATGCCGTCACTGCGCTCGGCGGGGAGGTCGAACAGCGCCTCCGGCAATTGCGTGATGCGGTTGCCCGAGAGGGCTGCGATTCGTAACCCCGGATGGCTGCTCAGCCCTTCGGGAACGTCGGTCAACCCGCAGTTGGACAGGTCGAGATGGAACAACTCCGGCAACAGGTTCAGGTCGGGGAACGTTCCCAGTGGATTGTTGCTCAGGTCCAGCGTGTCCAGGGCGGTGAGTGACAGCAGCGCAGCCTGGTTTTCCGGGGTCATGACCACGCCACAATTCTTCAGCTCCAGATCGGTCAGCCGAGGCAGTTTTGCTTCGCCAAGCGCCAGCGGTTCCAGTTCGAAGCCGCTCATTTTCAGCTTGGCAAGGTTGGGCAAGCACTCCACGAAGCGCAGGGCGGCGGTGATATTGGCGTTGCCAACGAGGTTCAACCGGGTAACGCGCTCCAGACCGGTGCTGAGTATCGGCATATCGCCACTGAAGGCCGCCGTTGCCCTGAGTTCTTCAAGGCGCGGGTACGTGGGCGGGCTGCGCCAGAATTGTTCGATCTGTTGCGCAAAGTCTCGCCTGGCATCCAGTTCGCGGGTCTGCGTCTCGAGCGGCAGACGTTCTCCCGATTCGGCGGCAGTCACGGCGGCCTGGTTGATCCATTGGCTGAGTTCGAGATTCAGAACGCCGAGCTCATTTTCCCAGCGTGACAACTGTGCACCGCACTCGGCCAATGGCCCGGGCAATCGGTACAAAACCCGTGTCGCGCCTTCGGTGTCAAGGGAAGGGAACAAGGCAATGGTGCGCTGCAGATCCTCCTGCACAGGCCGGACCCCGAAGTGCTTGCCGGTGTGCTCGTAAAACACTTTGACCCGTTCGCGAGAGGCCGCGGTCAACGGGTTGTCTGCAAAGGTGTAACCGTCGCTGAGGGAGCTGGCCAGGTTGAAGAATTTTTCCGGTATCCGCGTGATGCGGTTGCGATCGAATTGCGCCGAGATCAATCGCGGATGATCCAGCAGATCGTCGGGCACCGTATGAATGCCGGTGTCGGACAGATTGACGTAGCGTAACGAAGGCATCGCGTGCAGGTCCGGCGGCAAGCCCAGTGCATTGCCTTGCAGATCCAGCAGGGTAAGTTGTGGCAAGGAAGCCAGCACCGACTCTGTGACCGTTGTCAGGCTCACTCGGCAATCGCGTAAACGCAGTTCGCGCAGCGAGGGCATTGAAGTCAGTGCTTGCGGCAGGCTGGGCAGATTGAGGTTGCGCGCATCAATATTCTGCAATTGACTGAAGGACTGCAGAAAGCTGTCGACAGATGTGGTCATCGGGCTGCCATCAATGGCGAGCGAGGTGATATGGCTGAAGTCCGCTGACAACACTGGCAAGTCGCCCATCACCGCAGGTGTAAGGCGCAAGGCGTATCCGGCGGCGAAGCCCTGTTGACTGATACCCGTGACGTGCTCCCGCCTCCAGGCTTTGAGCAATTGCTCCCTGAGCAGCCTGCGATTCTGGAGTTCGGCGCGCTTCTCCAGCGGCGTCAGCGCCGTGCCGGTTTCCGGGTGTACGGCGGGCGGATTGTTGGCCCAGACATGCAGCTCGTTCTGCAATTGCAAGTAGTCATTTTGCAAGCGAAGCATCTCTGCGCGCGGGCCTGCGGGACTCCTGCGCATACTATCGGCGAGAAAGCGCATCTCATGATTCGACATGCGTGGATAGAGCACGCGGATGTCTTCTTCAAGGGTGTGTGGCTGGTACGCGGGACGCGGCGGACGCGGAGCATGGGCGTAACCGTCGGTACCGAGCAGGCGCAGGGTATCGACAGCCGGCGCTCGGGACGGCGTATCGGCAATCATTTCACGCCACTCGTGGCGCTCGAGCGTACGTTCACGAATGGCCGCCTTCAGCGCCTGACTCTGACCGATGCGCAGGTCCAGGCTCTGGCGCTCGCTGTCGGGCAATGCGTACAACAGGCTGGAATAGAAATCAGTGAATGAGTGCAACTGCTGCCCACGATCGTCATAAGGTTGATATTGGCCATCGTCGCGGCGCACCAGCACCTTGTGTGCAGGCGCATCGTCACGGCCGATGGTGTCCAGTAATGCGCCCTCGTAGCGCCCGTCACGGATCTCGATGCGCACATCGCCACTCCAGCCCGGCAGCAGTTTGAGGCTGTGCAGCGCCAGAGAGTCAGAGTCGGGGTTGCTCACCGAGGCCAGCTCAAGGCCTTCATACGCGCGGGTGACGCGCACCTCGTCACTGGCCATCTGCATGAGCGTCTGTTGGCGCGCCGGCAATTGTCCTTCGCTGATCTGCAACAGTTCGCTGCCGGTCGCGGTATCGAGCAGTTCGCGGGTAATGCTGGCCGGCAATTGCGGAGGGTGGGTCTTGAGTCGTGCCGCCAGCGGGTCGTCGAGGTGCTGAAGGGCTTGATAGCGCGACTCGAACAGCGCGCTTGTGTTGCGTCTGGCGAGGTCCGCCACTTGCTTGCGCAGGTTCTGGCTGCGGATCTCAATGGACGGCGTCGGTCCGGCGAAGGGCTCGTCCAGCAAGGCTTTGATCTGCGTCTCGTCGAGGGTTTGGAGCAGGGTTTTGAGCACGTCGCCACCGATCAGTTCGCCCTGGCGCAGTTCGGTCACGGGCAGGGTTGTGTCGGCGGACGATTGCCACAGTTGCTGGCCTTGGCGATCGAGCAGACGCAGGCATTTGTCGCCTGGCCAGCGGCCGTATTCGCTGAGCACCTGCAGCTGCGTGACCGGATCGGCGCGCAAAAAAACTTCGGCGTCATCGCTGTCGAGCTGGTCGATGAAGCGTTGCAACTGCTGATCAAGCTTGAAGCGCTGGATGCTGTCGGCCAGCAGCGGCGGGACCTTTTCCTGCTCGACATGCATTTTGCGCAACGCGTCTTCGCTGGTTCCGCTGATCTGCAGGACGGTTTCGCGCTCGCTCGCGGACAAGCTCTCGACCGCAGGGCCGATACGGCGCAGCGCGGTTGCGCCATCCCACTCCAGCGGTTGCTCGAGTTCAGTGTGCCAGGCACCTTCGCCGTTGTGGCGCAGCACCGGCTGGTATGCGTCGGGGCGACTCGGATGTTCGATGCGGTACTGCCCTGGCACCTGACTTTCCCTGACTGCAAAGTGCGCGTCCTCCAGGGGCAGCAGGCGCTTGTCTTCATGGGTATGCAGACCCAGCGCATCGGGTTGCGAATCGGCAGTCGGGCGCTGCGGATGTTTGTAGCGTTCGAGATCCGGTTGCCAATAGCGGGTGTCACCATTGGCCAGTTGTACCGGTTTGAAGCGGTCGATGAACGCCACGATTTCCTTGGGCAATACCTTGCGAAACTCGGCCGCGCCAATCGCACCGCCGACGGCGAACATGCCCAACTGGATCATCGATTCCACGGTGCCCATCAGGTGTTCGACCGCTTCGGTCGTGCGCCCCTGCGCCCACTCGACAATGCCTTCGAATACTTCATCGAGCATCTGATAGGCCATGTACGCCATCATCGCTTCACCGAGCACCGGCACGAAGGGCGCGACGATCATCGCGGCGGTCTGGGCGATGGAAGAGAGGATGTTGACCAGCGAATCCCAGAATGCCCAGCGCGCCCTTTGATCAACCAGGGCAGTCGGTACGGCAATGGTTCGGGCGTCATTGAAAATCTTGTTCAGCTTTGCCTGGTACAGGTGTTGCCAGACATCGTCGTAAAACGGCGTCAGCGCAGTCTGCAGATCGGGCCGCTCCACCGGGGCTTCGCGCCACGCCGGCAGCGGGTCGCCGGGTCCGTGCGGATGCCAGCGGATTTCACTCAGCCGGCTGTTGAGAGTGCTGAAGAAGAAACCGCGCTGGTCGTGGTTGACGAAGCGGCTGAAGAATTGCTGATAGTCCCTGGAGCGCAACTGGCGCGTCAGTTCCACAACCATTTCCAATGGCGAGGCGTACTCCTTGAACGGATGTTCGGGGTCATCCGGGACGTAGGCGACGACGCGCGCTGCATTGCGTGTCATGTACAGGTCCGGGGCGAATACCACGATGCCGGTGAGCGGTGCGCAAAGCATCGTCATGTCATGACACAGCAGCGGGGCGCCATGCACATGCAGGCCTTTCATGCCGTCGAGCATGGCCTCGATCATGCGCACCGCGTTTTCCGAGACATCGCGGTTCATCCGCGCCCATTGCAGGGCCGACTTCATCGCGGCCTTCTGGCTGGCGTCGATCTTGCCGCGCAAGATCGACGCGACCATCGGATCGGAATAGCCCAGATTGTCTTCCAGACTGGCTTTGTATTTCGCGCCGATATCCAGTCGACGGCACAGTTCTGTGAATGCGGGAATGCTCAGTCTGGCCTTGATGTCGGGCAGGGTTTCAAACTGTCCTGTAGCCGAAGGTGCGCTAGTGAATGTCGACTCGGCTTCGAAGGCGTTGTCTTCGGTTTCCCTGTCTTCGAAGTTATGCAGCGCAGCCTCGAGCAGTGACACGGACCAGGCGCGGGCGCCGGTGCGGATCGGAAACCACGGGGTGGTGGCGGGAATGTACAGGCGCACGTAGGTGTTTCTGACATCCAGTTCCAGATCGAAGCAGCTTTTCAGCTCGGCCTTGAGCAGGGGCTCGGCGAAGGCCGCAGCGTCCTGCAAGTGCTCCAGGCTTTTATCGACCCGGCTCTGGGCGCTGATATGCGCCGCCCCAAGGCTTTTCATCAGCGCGTGCTGTTCGGCTGGCGCGTTCTTGAGCGCGGCCGGCTGTTGCGGGAGGCTGCTTTTCAGTGCTTCTCGCCGAGTGGCTGAGGTGTCGCCCAGCCAGGCGGGAATCGCGTTTTTCAGTGGTTGATAATGCTCGTCCGCATGGTGCGCGTCAGTTGCGTCATCCGGGCTTGCCGATGGGGGTGCTTCAGACAAATGCATGGCCATTCCTTGGCGTTGGGAAGAACCCTCAGCAAATCAGCAGCAAGCGCCCCCCGTGCGGTAGATATTTATGTCTCTGCCGTGGGGGCTGACTTGGTATCCTGCGCGGCCTGCCGCAAATCGGCCGCGCCCGGTAAACTGCGCCTTTGCGACGCTATATGTCGCATTGCCGTAAACCCGGGAAAATCCGGGGTTTGCGCTATAAGAAGTTGTCGCTTGGCGACAAGGCCGGGCACCCAACTGTCCTTACAATCCCCTCATCGCTCGCCAGTTCCAGGCGGGTGTTCCTCTTCAGGAGACTCCGATGTCCGTTGAGCACGCTGCGGTACAACGCGCCGATTTCGACCAGGTAATGGTTCCCAACTACGCGCCTGCCGCTTTCATTCCGGTGCGTGGCGCCGGTTCCCGGGTCTGGGATCAGGCCGGCCGCGAGCTGATCGACTTCGCCGGCGGGATTGCCGTTAACGTCCTGGGCCACGCGCATCCGGCGCTGGTCGGTGCCTTGACCGAACAGGCGAACAAGCTGTGGCACGTGTCCAACGTGTTCACCAACGAACCAGCCCTGCGCCTGGCGCACAAGCTGATCGACGCCACGTTCGCCGAGCGCGTGTTCTTCTGCAACTCGGGCGCTGAAGCCAACGAGGCCGCGTTCAAGCTGGCCCGTCGCGTTGCGTTCGACCGTTTCGGCACTGAGAAGTACGAAATCATCGCCGCGCTGAACAGCTTCCACGGCCGTACCCTGTTCACCGTCAACGTCGGTGGCCAGTCGAAGTACTCCGACGGATTCGGCCCGAAAATCACTGGCATCACCCACGTTCCCTACAACGATCTGGCCGCACTGAAAGCCGCGGTGTCCGAGAAGACCTGCGCGGTCGTGCTTGAGCCGATCCAGGGCGAGGGCGGCGTACTGCCGGCCGAGCTGGCTTACCTGCAAGGTGCCCGCGAACTGTGCGACGCGAACAACGCGCTGCTGGTGTTCGACGAAGTGCAGACCGGCATGGGCCGCAGCGGCAAGCTGTTCGCCTACCAGCATTACGGCGTGACCCCCGACATCCTTACCAGCGCCAAGAGCCTGGGCGGTGGTTTCCCGATCGCGGCGATGATGACCACCGAAGCGCTGGCCAAACATCTGGTCGTCGGCACCCACGGCACCACTTACGGCGGCAACCCGCTGGCCTGCGCCGTCGCCGAAGCGGTGATCGACGTGGTCAACACCCCTGAAGTGTTGAACGGCGTGAACGCCAAGCACGACAAGTTCAAGACCCGCCTGCAACAGATCGGCGAGAAATACGGCCTGTTCACTCAGGTGCGTGGTCTCGGTCTGCTGATCGGCTGCGTGCTCAGCGAAGCGTGGAAAGGCAAGGCCAAGGACATCTTCAACGCCGCTGAGCAGGAAGGCCTGATGATTCTCCAGGCTGGCCCGGACGTGATCCGTTTCGCCCCGAGCCTGGTGGTGGAAGACGCCGATATCGACGCCGGTCTCGACCGCTTCGAACGTGCTGCGGCGAAGTTGACGCAAGCCTGATGGACCTTTCGGCGCCTGGAGTTTTTCCGGCGCCGAACCAATTTTTGATACCGGGCACATTCACCTGTTGGATTGAACCTGTGGTGAGGGGATTTATCCCCGATGGGCTGCGCAGCGGCCCCAGATTTTTGGGGGTGCTTCGCCCCCCAGCGGGGATAAATCCCCTCGCCACAAGTCCCATTCCTGCATCGATCTTTATGTGGGCCCGGTTTTTTCTGTGAATATTGAAGAGAAAGGAGTGACACCATGCTGGTGATGCGCCCCGCGCAAATGGCTGATCTGGGCGAGGTACAGCGTCTGGCTGCGGACAGCCCGATTGGTGTCACTTCTTTGCCGGATGACGTGGAACGTCTGAGCGACAAGATTGCCGCGAGCGAAGCTTCGTTTGCCGCCGAAGTGAGCTTCAACGGTGAAGAGAGCTACTTCTTCGTTCTTGAAGATTCCACTACCGGCAAACTGGTCGGCTGCTCGGCCATCGTCGCGTCCGCCGGCTACTCGGAGCCGTTCTACAGCTTCCGTAACGAGACCTTCGTCCACGCCTCCCGCGAGCTGAAGATCCACAACAAGATCCACGTGCTCTCGCAGTGCCACGACCTGACCGGCAACAGCCTGCTGACCAGTTTCTACGTGCAGCGCGAGCTGGTCGGTTCGCCGTGGGCCGAGCTCAACTCTCGCGGCCGTCTGCTGTTCGTCGCCAGCCACCCGGAGCGTTTTGCCGATTCGGTGGTGACCGAGATCGTCGGTTACAGCGACGAGAATGGCGACTCGCCGTTCTGGGATGCGATCGGGCGTAATTTCTTCGACCTCAACTACGCCGAGGCCGAGCGTCTGTGCGGGCTGAAAAGCCGCACCTTCCTTGCCGAGCTGATGCCGCATTACCCGATCTACGTGCCGCTGCTGCCGGATTCCGCCCAAGAGGCGATGGGCCAGGTGCACCCGCGTGCGCAGATCACTTTCGACATCCTGATGCGCGAAGGCTTCGAGACTGATCACTACATCGACATCTTCGACGGCGGCCCGACACTGCATGCACGCGTGTCGGGGATCCGTTCGATCGCCCAGAGCCGCGTGGTGCCGGTGAAGATCGGCGAGCCGGTCAAAGGCGCCGGACGCCAGTACCTGGTGGCTAACGCACAGTTGCAGGATTACCGCGCGGTGTTGCTGGAGCTGGATTACGCGCCGGGCAAACCGGTGACGCTGGATATGGAAGCAGCCGAAGCCCTGGGCGTCGGTGAAGGTGCCAGCGTGCGCCTGGTGGCGGTTTAACGCCTTAGCGAGTTTCACGGGTGGCGCGAGCGGCCCGTTTGAGGAGATAGCATGATTGTTCGTCCCGTACGCAGCAGCGATTTATCCGCGCTGATCGACCTGGCCCGCAGCACCGGCACCGGCCTGACTACCTTGCCGGCCAACGAAGAGCGCCTGACCCACCGGGTCGGCTGGGCCGAGAAGACCTTTCGCGGCGAAGCCGGGCGTGGCGATGCCGACTATCTGTTCGTGCTCGAAGACGATGACGGCCGCGTGGTGGGGATTTCCGCCATCGCCGGTGCGGTCGGCCTGCGTGAGCCCTGGTACAACTTCCGCGTCGGTCTGACGGTCAGCGCGTCGCAAGAGCTGAACATCTACCGCGAAATCCCGACGCTGTTTCTGGCCAACGACCTGACCGGCAATTCCGAGCTGTGCTCGCTGTTCCTGCACGCCGATTACCGCAACGGTCTCAACGGCCGGATGCTGTCCAAGGCGCGCATGCTGTTCATCGCTGAGTTCCCGGAGCTGTTCGGTAACAAGATCATCGCCGAAATGCGTGGCGTGTCCGATGACGCCGGGCGCTCGCCGTTCTGGGAAAGCCTCGGCCGCCATTTCTTCAAGATGGAATTCAGCCAGGCCGATTACCTGACCGGCGTCGGCAACAAGGCGTTCATCGCCGAACTGATGCCGAAATTCCCGCTGTACACCTGCTTCCTCTCGCCGGACGCGCGCAACGTCATCGGCCAGGTGCACCCGGACACCGAACCGGCGTTGGCCATGCTCAAGAGCGAAGGCTTCAGCTATCAGGGTTACGTCGACATCTTCGACGCCGGCCCGGCCATCGAATGCGAAACCAGCAAGATCCGCGCGGTGCGTGACAGCGAAGCGCTGGTGCTGGCCGTCGGCACGCCGGGCGATGACGCCACGCCGTTCATCATCCACAACCGCAAGCGCGAGGATTGCCGCATCACGGCTGCCCCAGCGCGTCTGGCTGCGGGCACCCTGGTGGTCGATCCGCAGACCGCGAAACGTCTTCAACTCAGCGCCGGCGATCAGGTTCGCGCCGTGGCGCTGTCCGCTGCACGGGAGTCGAAATGATGAATTCGCTATACATCGCAGGTGAGTGGCTGGCCGGTCAGGGCGAAGCCTTTCAATCTTTGAACCCGGTGACCCAGCAAGTGCTGTGGGCGGGCGAGGGCGCCACTGCCGCGCAGGTCGAATCGGCGGTTCAGGCTGCTCGTCAGGCATTTCCTCAGTGGGCACGTCGCACCCTCGAGGAGCGCATCAGCGTCCTCGAAGCTTTTGCTGCTGCGTTGAAAAACCACGCTGACGAACTGGCTCGCACCATCGGCGAGGAAACCGGCAAACCGCTGTGGGAAGCTGCGACCGAAGTCACCAGCATGGTCAACAAGATCGCCATTTCGGTGCAGAGCTACCGCGAGCGCACCGGCGAGAAGAGCGGCCCATTGGGCGACGCCACCGCCGTATTGCGCCACAAGCCCCACGGCGTGGTCGCGGTGTTCGGCCCTTACAACTTCCCCGGTCACCTGCCTAACGGTCATATCGTCCCGGCGCTGCTGGCCGGTAACAGCGTGCTGTTCAAGCCCAGCGAACTGACGCCGAAAGTCGCCGAGCTGACGGTCAAGTGCTGGATCGAAGCCGGTCTGCCGGCAGGCGTGTTGAACCTGCTGCAAGGCGCGCGGGAAACCGGTATCGCTCTGGCGGCGAATCCGGGTATCGACGGTCTGTTCTTCACCGGTTCGAGCCGCACCGGCAATCACCTGCATCAGCAATTCGCCGGGCGTCCGGACAAGATTCTGGCGCTGGAGATGGGCGGCAACAACCCGCTGGTGGTCGATCAGGTCGCTGATCTGGACGCGGCGGTGTACACCATCATTCAGTCGGCGTTCATTTCCGCTGGCCAGCGCTGCACTTGCGCTCGGCGTTTGCTGGTGCCGCAAGGTGCGTGGGGCGACAGCCTGCTCAAGCGTCTGGTGGAAGTCAGTTCGACCATTGAAGTCGGTGCCTTCGATCAGCAACCGGCGCCGTTCATGGGCTCGGTGATTTCCCTCGGCGCGGCGAAAGCGCTGATGGATGCGCAGGAACAACTGCTGGCCAACGGCGCGGTGGCGCTGCTGGAAATGACTCAGCCGCAAGCGCAATCGGCCTTGCTGACCCCGGGCATCGTCGATGTGACGGCCGTGGCCGAGCGTCCGGACGAAGAACTGTTCGGGCCGTTGCTGCAAGTGATCCGCTATGCCGATTTCGGCGCCGCGATCACTGAAGCCAACAACACCGCTTATGGGCTGGCCGCCGGTTTGCTCTCCGATTCCGAAGCGCGTTACCAGCAGTTCTGGCTGGAAAGCCGCGCCGGCATCGTCAACTGGAACAAACAGCTGACCGGCGCCGCGAGCAGCGCGCCGTTCGGCGGTGTCGGCGCCTCGGGCAACCACCGCGCCAGCGCCTACTACGCAGCGGATTACTGCGCATACCCGGTGGCGTCGCTGGAAACCCCGAGCCTGGTGTTGCCTGCCTCGCTGACACCCGGCGTGAAAATGGCGTAGCGCCCATTCGCGAGCAGGCTCGCTCCCACAGGTTCAGTGGTGTTCACACATTTTGTGTCCAACCTAAATCCTGTGGGAGCGAGCCTGCTCGCGAAGGCCGCGCCTCGGTCTTAAAGAATAGTTACTGAAGCCTATAACAACAGATTCTCGTGGAGCCTCGCTGATGAAATCCTATGAAGTCAATTTTGACGGTCTAGTGGGGCCGACCCATAACTACGGTGGTCTGTCCTACGGCAACGTCGCCTCGCAGAGCAACAGTCAGCAATCCTCGAATCCGAAGGAAGCGGCGCTGCAAGGTCTGGCGAAGATGAAAGCGCTGATGGACATGGGCTTTCAGCAAGGCGTGCTGGCTCCGCAGGAGCGTCCCGACGTGGCCGCGCTGCGTCGTCTGGGCTTCAGCGGCACTGACGCGCAGGTGATCGAGCGCGCCGCCAAAGAAGCGATGCCGCTGCTGGTCGCCAGTTGCTCGGCGTCGAGCATGTGGGTGGCCAACGCCGCCACGGTCAGCCCGAGTGCCGACACCGCTGACGGCCGCGTGCACTTCACCGCCGCCAACCTCAATTGCAAATATCACCGCAGCATCGAACACCCGACCACCAGCCGCGTGCTCGGCGCGATGTTCGCCAATCAACAGCACTTCGCCCATCACGCCGCTTTGCCGGCAGTGGCGCAGTTCGGCGACGAAGGCGCGGCCAACCACACGCGTTTCTGCCGTGAGTACGGCGAAGCGGGCGTCGAGTTTTTCGTGTTCGGCCGCAGTGCGTTCGACAACCGTTTCCCGGCGCCGCAGAAATACCCTGCACGCCAGACCCTCGAAGCCTCGCAAGCCGTGGCGCGTCTGCACGGTCTGCGCGACGAAGGCGTGGTCTACGCGCAGCAGAACCCCAACGTTATCGATCAGGGCGTGTTCCACAACGACGTGATCGCCGTGGGCAACGGTGAAGTGCTGTTCTATCACGAGGATGCCTTCCTCGAGACCGACAAGATGCTTGCCGAGCTGCAAGGCAAACTGGCCATGGTCGGCGGCAACTTCCAGTCCGTTTGCGTGCCGCGTTCGGCGGTCACCGTGGATGACGCGGTGCGTTCCTACCTGTTCAACAGCCAGTTGCTCTCGCGTCCTGACGGTTCGATGCTGTTGATCGTGCCGCAGGAATGCCAGGCCAACGAACGCGTCTGGGCTTATCTGCAAAGCCTGACCAGCTCCGGCGGGCTGATCCGCGAAGTGAAGGTCTTCGATCTCAAGCAGAGCATGCAGAACGGCGGTGGCCCGGCGTGCCTGCGTCTGCGCGTGGCGCTGAATGAAACCGAACTGGCGGCAGTCAACCCAGGCGTTATCATGACGGCCCCGTTGTACGGTTCGTTGACCGCATGGGTTGAAAAGCACTACCGCGACCGCCTGAGCGAAACCGACCTGGCGGACCCGCAGTTGCTGCTTGAATGCCGGACGGCACTGGATGAACTGACGCAAATCCTTAAACTGGGCGCGGTTTATCCTTTCCAGATCAATTGATCGCCAGCGCGCTGCCTGAACGTGGCGCGCGGCGTGTCACCCAAGAGAGTAAAAACATGAGCGATTCCCTGCAGCTGATCCTTGAAGACACCGACGGCACGCAATTGCAAACCTCGTGCACCCGCGTCGCGGTGATGTGGCAAGGCAAAGAGCTGTGGATCCAGCAGGACGGCCGTGGCCAGCTGCTGATCGGCGTCGACGTCGAGGAAGGTGACGAAGAGTACGCCAACCTGCTGCTGCGCCCATTGGCGACTAATCTGGTAAGTCTGCAACTGGAAATGGAACCGGCTGACCTCGGCGCTGACGAGGATCACGTACACGGCCCGGATTGCAACCACGACCACTAAGGAAACCGCTCTATGCTCGCCCTCGGCAAACTGCTTGAACTGACCCTCGCCGGCCGCGAACCGGCGGAGAAGACTCAACTGACTGTCGAAGGCGTGCGCATGCGCTGGTTGAGCGAAGGGGCGCTGGAAGTGCGGCCCCCGGAAGCGCGCGACAATGGCCTGGACCTGCTGCTGTCGGCAGGCATCCATGGCAACGAAACGGCACCGATCGAGTTGCTTGATCGGCTGCTGCACGACATCGCACGCGGCGATCTCAAGCCGCGCGCACGCATTCTGTTCCTGTTCGGCAACCCGGAAGCGATTCGCAAGGGCGAGCGTTTCGTCGAGCAGGACGTTAATCGGCTGTTCAACGGTCGCCACGAACAAAGCAGCGGCTCGGAAGCGCTGCGCGCCTGTGAGCTGGAACGGCTGGCGGCGAGTTTCTTCAGCAAGCCCGAGCGCCAGCGTCTGCACTACGACCTGCACACCGCGATTCGTGGGTCGAAGATCGAACAGTTCGCCTTGTACCCGTGGAAGGAAGGGCGCCAGCATTCCCGTCGCGAACTGGCGCGCCTGCGCGCCGCCGGCATGGAAGCAGTACTGTTGCAGAACAAGCCATCCATCGTCTTCAGTTCGTACACCTACGACAAACTCGACGCCGAGGCTTTCACCCTGGAACTGGGCAAGGCGCGGCCGTTCGGGCAGAACGATGGCGTCAACGTCTCACTGCTGGAAACCCGTCTGAAACAGATCATCGAAGGCACTGAGCCGGAGACGGAAGAAGGGCTGGACGGTTTGCAGCTGTTCAGCGTGGCGCGGGAAATCATCAAGCACAGCGATGCGTTCCGCCTGAACCTGCCGGCGGACATCGAGAACTTTTCCGAGCTGGAACCGGGTTATGTGCTGGCCGAAGACCTGGCCAATACCCGCTGGGTGATCGAAGAGCAGGGCGCACGGATCATTTTCCCCAACCCCAAGGTCAAGAACGGCCTGCGCGCCGGCATCCTGATCGTCCCGAGCACCGACGAAAACCTCGCCTGACGCAATCTGGCGGCTGGAGCAAATCCCTGTGGGAGCGAGCCTGCTCGCGAATGCTGACTGCCAGCCAAAAATGATGGTGGCTGACACACCGCATTCGCGAGCAGGCTCGCTCCCACATTTGAATCCGGGTGGGGCTTGAGTCCCCACCCGGCCTGGTGCAGTCAGACCGCTACAGCACGCGGCTCGGTTCGACGCAACGCGCGAATCTTCTGCAACGTATCGGCGCAAGTCCGCGCTGCTTCCTGACCCTTGTGCACAAAGTGCTCGAAGAAGAACTTCTGATGCTCTTCGCCCGAATGGAAGTGATGCGGGGTCAGCGACACCGAGAACACCGGCACTTCGGTTTCCAACTGCACCTGCATCAGGCCGCTGACCACCGATTGCGCAACGAACTCGTGACGGTAAATGCCGCCGTCCACCACCAGGGCGGCGGCGACGATGCCGGCGTAACGGCCGGACTTGGCCAGCAGCTTGGCGTGCAGCGGCATTTCAAAGGCGCCGCCGACTTCAAAGAAATCGATGTCCGCTTCCTGATAACCCTGCACCAGCATTTCAGCGACGAAGCCTTTGCGGCTCTGGTCGACGATTTCCTTGTGCCAGCAGGCCTGGATGAACGCGACGCGCTCGCCCTGTGGGTGTTTGCTTTTGCTGTCGATAGCGGTGGGTTGCATGTTCTGACTCCTGTTTGTGTGAAAAACAGGGCGTTATGAATCGAAAGGGATGCAAGGGTGCGAACGCAGGCACGGATGCACGCGGACGGCCCTTTGGCGTCGATCCCGTTCTCTCTTCATCCGGACTATGACCGTCGGCCCCGGAATCACACCGGGTCTGCTGACCTTGCCGACGCACCCGACTCAAGTCGTGTGCAGCGCCAAGCGCTCGCGGGCTATGCGCATTGCGCGCAATTACCGCCGGTGGGGAATTGCACCCCGCCCTGAGAACGTTTGTGCCGCCCAATCTCGGGCAGCGCGCAGTTTGTAACACATATTTTTCGGTCCTGCACAGAACCTGTGGGAGCGAGCTTGCTCGCGAAAGCGGCTTCACATTCAACGAATATGCTGCCTGTTACTGCTCTTTCGCGAGCAGGCTCGTTCCCACATGGATTGTGCTTTTTCCTGAGGACGGTGATTTTTCCTTCTTCAAGGCTTGATTAATCCGCGCCATGACCGCAGTAATCCCACTTCACAAAGGGATTTCCCCATCTGACCAGAGGCCAGGTTCATGAGCGTTATTGATCTTCGCAGCGACACCGTCACCCAACCGACTCCCGCCATGCTCGACGCGATGACCGCAGCGGACACCGGCGACGATGTGTACGGCGAAGATCCGACGGTCAATCACCTCGAGGCCGAACTGGCCCAACGACTGGGCTTTGCCGCCGCGCTATTCGTGCCGACCGGGACCATGAGCAACCTGCTCGGCCTGATGGCGCACTGCGAGCGTGGCGACGAATACATTGTCGGTCAGCAGGCGCATACCTATAAGTACGAAGGCGGCGGGGCGGCAGTGCTCGGTTCGATTCAGCCGCAGCCGCTGGAGGTGCAGGCCGACGGTTCACTGGATCTGGATCAGGTTGCGGCCGCGATCAAACCGGACGATTTCCATTTCGCCCGCACGCGTTTGCTGGCGCTGGAAAACACCATGCAGGGCAAGGTGCTGCCGCTGGAGTATCTGGCGCGCGCGCGACGCTTTACTCAGGAACACGGCCTGCAATTGCACCTGGACGGCGCGCGGTTGTACAACGCGGCGGTCAAGCTCGGCGTCGATGCCCGGGAAATCACCCAGCATTTCGATTCGGTGTCGGTGTGCCTGTCCAAAGGCCTCGGCGCACCGGTCGGTTCGGTGCTGTGCGGTTCCGAGCAACTGATCGGCAAGGCGCGGCGTTTGCGCAAAATGGTCGGTGGCGGCATGCGTCAGGCCGGGTTGCTCGCGGCGGCTGGCTTGTACGCGCTGGATCATCACGTCGAACGGCTGGCGGATGACCATGCCAATGCGCAGTTGCTCGCCGAGGGTCTGCGTGAGGCCGGTTTCGTCGTCGAGCCCGTGCAAACCAACATGGTCTATGTGCAAATCGGCGACAAGGCCGCAGCACTCAAGGACTTTGCCGGCGAACGCGGGATCAGGCTCAGCGCCGCTGCGCGCTTGCGCATGGTCACGCACATGGACGTCAGCCGCGCGCAAATCGAACAAGTGATCGCGACATTCGTCGAGTTTTCACGCAAGTGACGGCGTCAGCCGTCCAATTGACCGTTTCTATCGTATAAACACGCTGTACCCCGCGCGCAGGGCCGATATAATGCGGCCCTTTGCCGTCGCTTCGTCTCACGACGTTTCGAACAGGCCTTTGGCCGCAGCCTCCGTGGAAGAACCTAATGAAAAGCGCAGAAATCCGTGAAGCCTTCCTTCGCTTCTTCGAAGAGCAAGGCCACACCCGTGTAGCCTCAAGCTCTTTGATTCCGGGCAACGACCCAACCCTGCTGTTCACCAACGCGGGGATGAACCAGTTCAAGGACTGCTTCCTGGGCCAGGAAAAACGTGCGTACACCCGTGCCACCAGCAGCCAGAAATGCGTGCGCGCCGGCGGCAAGAACAGTGACCTGGAAAACGTCGGTTATACCGCGCGTCACCACACGTTCTTCGAGATGCTCGGCAACTTCAGCTTCGGCGACTACTTCAAGCACGACGCGATCACCTTTGCCTGGACCTTCCTGACTGGCGTGCTGAAGCTGCCGAAGGAAAAGCTCTGGGTCACTGTCTACGCCACCGACGACGAAGCGTATGACATCTGGACACAGAAAATCGGTGTGCCCGCCGAGCGCATGATCCGCATCGGCGACAACAAGGGCGCTCCATACGCTTCCGACAACTTCTGGACCATGGGTGATACCGGCCCGTGCGGCCCGTGCACCGAGATTTTCTACGACCACGGCGAGCACATTTGGGGCGGCCCGCCGGGCTCGCCGGAAGAAGATGGCGACCGCTACATCGAAATCTGGAACAACGTGTTCATGCAGTTCAACCGCACCGCCGATGGCGTGTTGCATCCGTTGCCAGCGCCGTCGGTGGACACCGGCATGGGCCTGGAGCGGATCAGTGCGGTGATGCAGCACGTCAACTCCAACTACGACATCGACCTGTTCAAGAACCTGCTCAAGGCTTCGGCTGAAGCGATCGGCTGCGAAAACGGCGATCAGTCGTCGCTCAAAGTCGTTTCCGACCACATCCGTTCCTGCGGTTTCCTGATCGCCGACGGCGTGCTGCCGTCCAACGAAGGTCGCGGTTACGTGCTGCGCCGGATCATCCGTCGCGCCTGCCGTCACGGCAACAAGCTCGGCGCCAGCGGCAGCTTCTTCTACAAGATCGTCGCGGCGCTGGTTGCCGAGATGGGCGAAGCCTTCCCGGAACTGCAGAAGCAGCAAAGCAACATCGAGCGCGTGCTCAAGGCTGAAGAAGAGCAGTTCTCCAAGACCCTGGAGCACGGCCTGAAAATCCTCGAGCAGGATCTGGCCGAGCTCAAAGGCACCGTGGTGCCAGGTGACGTGGTGTTCAAACTCTACGACACCTACGGTTTCCCGATGGACCTGACCGCCGACATCGCCCGCGAACGCGGCCTGACCGTCGACGAAGCCGGTTTCGAGCGCGAGATGGAAGCGCAGCGTGTTCGCGCGCGTTCGGCCAGCTCGTTCGGTCTGGACTACAACACCCTGGTCAAGGTCGACGTGGCCACCGAGTTCACCGGTTACGCCGCCACCAGCGGCTCGGCGAAAATCGTTGCCATCTATAAGGATGGCCAGTCGGTCGACGTGCTGAGCGAAGGTCAGGAAGGCGTGATCGTGCTCAACCAGACGCCGTTCTACGCCGAATCCGGTGGCCAGATCGGCGACTGCGGTTTCATTCAGGCCGGCAGCAGCCGCTTCGACGTGCGCGATACCACCAAAACCGGCGGCGCATTCCTGCACCACGGTGTGCTGGCCTCGGGCAGCCTGACCATTGGCGCACCGGTGGAAACCCACGTCGACGCCGAAGTGCGTCACGCCACCGCGCTGAACCACTCGGCCACTCACTTGCTGCACGCCGCGCTGCGTCAGGTCCTCGGTGAGCATGTGCAGCAGAAAGGTTCGCTGGTTGACAGTCAGCGCCTGCGTTTCGACTTCAGCCACTTCGAAGCGATCAAGCCAGAACAGATCAAGCAGCTGGAAGACATCGTCAACGCCGAGATTCGCAAGAACTCCGCCGTTGAAACCGAAGAAACCGACATCGAAACCGCGAAGAACAAAGGCGCCATGGCGCTGTTCGGCGAGAAGTACGGCGACAGCGTGCGCGTGCTGAGCATGGGCGACTTCTCGGTTGAACTGTGCGGCGGTATCCACGCCAACCGTACCGGCGACATCGGCCTGCTGAAAATCATCAGCGAAGGCGGTGTGGCCTCGGGCGTGCGTCGTATCGAGGCAGTCACCGGTGCTGCGGCGCTGGCCTACTTGAACGCGGCGGAAGAACAACTCAAGGAAGCGGCCAGCCTGGTCAAGGGCAGCCGCGACAACCTGATCGACAAGCTCTCGGCGGTACTGGAGCGCAACCGTCTGCTGGAGAAACAACTCGAGCAGTTGCAGGCCAAGGCAGCCAGCGCTGCGGGCGACGATCTGTCGGCCTCGGCGGTGGACGTCAAGGATGTGAAGGTGCTGGCCGCCCGTCTGGACGGTCAGGATGGCAAAGCGCTGCTGGCGCTGGTCGATCAGCTGAAAAACAAACTCGGCCGCGCAGTGATCCTGCTCGGCGGTGTCCATGAGGAAAAGGTCGTACTGGTTGCAGGCGTAACCAAGGACCTGACTGGCCAACTCAAAGCCGGTGATTTGATGAAACAGGCTGCTGCGGCAGTGGGCGGGAAGGGCGGTGGTCGTCCGGACATGGCGCAGGGCGGCGGTGTCGATGCCGCTGCGCTGGATGGCGCGCTGGCGCTGACCGTTCCATTCGTCGAGCAGGCTTTATAAGACGGCTCGCCGGGCCCGCAGTCTAGTGGCTGGCCCGGCGACTGTTCGAAAGATTATTGGGCGCCCTTCATGGGCAGAGGCGGCTTTGAAATGGCTTTGATCGTACAGAAATTTGGAGGCACCTCGGTCGGCACTGTCGAGAGAATCGAGCAGGTCGCCGACAAGGTTAAGAAATTCCGCGATGCCGGCGATGACCTGGTGGTTGTGCTGTCTGCAATGAGCGGCGAAACCAACCGTCTGATCGATCTGGCCAAGCAAATCAGTGGCGAGGCGCAACCGGTTCCGCGCGAGCTGGACGTGATCGTGTCCACCGGTGAGCAGGTGACGATTGCCCTGTTGGCCATGGCGCTGATCAAGCGCGGTGTGCCGGCGGTGTCGTACACCGGTAATCAGGTGCGGATCCTGACTGACAGTGCGCACAATAAAGCGCGTATCTTGCAGATTGATGACCAGAAGATTCGCGGTGATCTGAAGGCTGGTCGCGTGGTGGTTGTCGCCGGTTTCCAGGGCGTCGACGAGCACGGCAACATCACCACCCTCGGTCGCGGCGGTTCCGATACCACCGGCGTGGCACTGGCGGCGGCCTTGAAGGCGGATGAATGCCAGATCTACACCGACGTTGACGGTGTCTACACCACCGACCCGCGTGTGGTGCCGGTCGCTCAGCGTCTGGACAAGATCACCTTCGAAGAGATGCTGGAAATGGCCAGCCTCGGTTCCAAGGTGCTGCAGATCCGTGCGGTGGAATTCGCCGGCAAGTACAACGTTCCGCTGCGCGTATTGCACAGCTTCAAGGAGGGTCCGGGCACCCTCATTACTATTGATGAAGAGGAAACCATGGAACAGCCGATCATTTCCGGCATCGCTTTCAACCGCGATGAAGCCAAGCTGACCATCCGTGGCGTGCCAGACACCCCGGGCGTGGCGTTCAAGATTCTCGGCCCGATCAGTGCCGCGAACATCGAAGTCGACATGATCGTGCAGAACGTCGCGCACGATAACACCACCGACTTCACCTTCACCGTGCACCGCAACGACTACCAGGCCGCACAGACTGTGCTGGAAAACACCGCTCGCGAGATCGGTGCTCGTGAAGTGGTTGGCGACACCAAGATCGCCAAGGTCTCGATCGTCGGCGTCGGCATGCGTTCCCACGCAGGCGTGGCCAGCCGCATGTTCGAATCCCTGGCGAAAGAAAGCATCAACATCCAGATGATCTCGACTTCGGAAATCAAGGTGTCCGTAGTGATCGAAGAGAAGTACCTGGAACTGGCCGTGCGCGCGCTGCACACGGCTTTCGAACTGGATGCTCCGGCCCGTCAGGGCGAGTAATCCGCTTCTGTGAAGGGCGCGGTCTGACCGCGCCCTTTATTTTTGAATGGCGCGAGCCCCGGAACTGTTCTTTTGCTCGCGCTGGTCAATACTCAGGCATGTAGGGCTACGATCGCTGCGGTTGTAGGTCGGGTGCCTTTTTTTTGCAGACTGTTGTCCCTGAAATGAATGGCGTAAGGAGAAAGGTATGCTGATTCTGACTCGTCGGTGCGCGGAAAGCCTGATTATCGGTGACGGCGAAATCACCGTGACCGTGCTCGGCGTCAAAGGAAACCAGGTGCGTATCGGCGTCAACGCTCCGAAAGAGGTTGCGGTGCACCGTGAGGAAATTTACCTGCGTATAAAGAAAGAGAAGGACGAAGAACCAAGCCATTAATTTTTATCGATTTTTATGTTTGCAAACGGGGAAGAAGCTGGTTAATATACGCCCCGTGTTGCGGAGAGCTGGCCGAGTGGCCGAAGGCGCTCCCCTGCTAAGGGAGTACACCTCAAAAGGGTGTCGGGGGTTCGAATCCCCCGTTCTCCGCCATTATTTGCTTAGTACGTCGTAATCTGGCTTCTTCTGTAAGTTGTTGAAATTACTAGAAAAAGTGTTTGACATAGAGATTAGACGGCCTATAATGCGCGGCAACAAATGCACTCGTAGCTCAGCTGGATAGAGTACTCGGCTACGAACCGAGCGGTCACAGGTTCGAATCCTGTCGAGTGCACCAT
>NZ_RCNZ01000057.1:28612-31746 GCF_004307525.1 Pseudomonas sp. Sample_21
AGTACTCGGCTACGAACCGAGCGGTCACAGGTTCGAATCCTGTCGAGTGCACCATTTAAGGGTTGTTTGCAGTGATGTGAATAACTTGGCTTCAACCAGTTGTGATCTGGTATAAAAACACAAATGCACTCGTAGCTCAGCTGGATAGAGTACTCGGCTACGAACCGAGCGGTCACAGGTTCGAATCCTGTCGAGTGCACCATATACCAAGAAGCCCGCGTTTAACGCGGGCTTTTTGCTGTCCGGGATTTGGCTTTTCCCTTCACACAGCCTCTTTCATCAAAATCAATTTGAGCACTGCGGCCTCGCTTGAGGTCGTAACGATAGCTCGTGGTCGACGTGCGCGTGTTGATCTTGTCGGGCTTGCCCAGTGCGCTTTCGACGTCCCGCTGGCTCATGCCGGCAATCACTCGCCGATTGATGATCGCTTCGCGCCGCTGCCTGTTATCGATCAGGTTTCCACATTTGTGTTCGGTGCCACCGACGATGCCCGGTTCGCGACCGCTGTCTTTCATGCCGGAAACGGCTTCGTGATTGAACTCCGGCATGATTGCGACCCAGCCGGGTGAATACGGGTGGACCTCCTGAATTGAGAGTTGCTCGCCAGTTGCGCAGCTCATCGATGTGAATGTGACGCTGCCGTCAGCGGCCTGGCAACGATGAAGTGTGGTGGCGTTGGCAGGCGTGGTGTGGAGCAGGGCGGTCAGTAGATATAGCGCGGGTTTTGCTGGCATTCGATGTCCTCCATGACGATCTACGCTCAAGGGTAGTCGCTGCTTTTTGCGTTGCCGGTGTGTTTTCTTTTCAAGATGAGTCGTCGCATTTGCACGGGTCAGGCAGGTGCTCAGGTTTGTTTCGCAAGCGCTTGTTTCAGCCGTGATTTTTTCAACGTTTTAAACCGTCAGGCGTGTATCATTGCGCCCGTCAGCCCCGCCGGGGCTTATGGAAAACCTCCATGGACTTACCCAGTAGTTGTTCAGTAAACCGTTTCACCAATCATGAATTGACTGATTGATCCTTCCGGCGTGCCCCGCTGCTGGGAGTGGAGTTCGCCTATGTCCGAAATCGAAGTAAAGAAAACACAGGAAAGCCTGCAGGACCGCCTGGCTCAGGTCGTCGAGCTGCTGCAGCGCCAACGTGTCGTTGAAGACCTGACTCATCGCCAGGAAGGTCCGCACCACGACCGCGTGGAAAACCTGGTTCACCGGCAAAACCTCGTCGAGCTGCAACGCAAGCTCGATGATCTGCACTCCGCCGACGTCGCCTACATTCTTGAAGCCTTGCCGCTGGACGATCGTCTGACGCTCTGGCAACTGGTCAAGGCCGATCGCGACGGCGACATTCTTCTCGAAGTATCCGATTCCGTCCGGGAAACGCTGATCGCCGACATGGACGATCATGAGCTCCTGGCTGCGGCCAAGGACATGGACGCCGACGAACTCGCTGACCTGGCCTCTGAGCTGCCGCGAGACGTTGTCCATGAGCTGATGGAAAGTCTGGATAACCAGCAGCGCGAACGCGTGCGCTCGGCCCTCTCCTATGACGAGGATCAGGTCGGTGCGTTGATGGACTTCGAGATGGTGACGATCCGTGAGGACGTCAGCCTTGAAGTGGTTCTGCGTTATCTGCGTCGCCTGAAAGAGCTTCCCGGTCATACCGACAAACTGTTCGTGGTCGATTACGACGGCGTGCTCAAGGGCGTGCTGCCGATCAAGCGTCTGCTGGTCAACGATCCGGAGAAGCAGGTGGCCGAAGTGATGGCCAGCGATCCGGTGAGTTTCCACCCGGACGAAGATGCCTACGACGCCGCTCAGGCATTCGAGCGTTACGACTTGATCTCCGCGCCGGTGGTCGACAAGAACGGCAAACTGATCGGCCGTCTGACCATCGATGAAATGGTCGACCTGATCCGTGAGGAAAGCGAAAGCGAAGTCCTCAACATGGCCGGTCTGCGCGAAGAGGAAGATATCTTCGCCTCGGTATGGAAATCCCTGCGTAACCGTTGGGCGTGGCTGGCGGTGAACCTGATCACTGCATTTGTCGCATCGCGGGTGATCGGTCTGTTCGAAGGTTCGATCGAGAAGCTCGTGGCACTGGCGGCGCTGATGCCGATCGTGGCGGGTATCGGCGGCAACTCCGGTAACCAGACCATCACCATGATCGTGCGCGCCATGGCGCTGGATCAGGTCAGCACCGGCAACACCTCGCGCTTGATGCGCAAAGAGCTGGCGGTCGGTTTGATCAACGGTCTGGTCTGGGGCGGGGTTATCGGTGTAGTCGCGTACATGCTCTACGGCAGTTGGTCGCTTGGCGTGGTGATGACGGCAGCGATGACGCTCAATCTGTTGCTGGCGGCGTTGATGGGCGTGTTGATCCCGATGACGCTGGCCAAAATGGGCCGCGATCCGGCGATGGGCGCCAGTGTGATGATCACGGCAATGACCGACAGCGGTGGCTTCTTCATCTTCCTCGGGTTGGCGACAATCTTCCTGCTCTGACCTTGTGCAATGAAAAGCCCGTCAAATCGACGGGCTTTTTTGTGCCTGCCAAACAGATATGAGCGCAAGTACAAGTAACCGTGGCGAGGGGATTTATCCCCGCTGGACTGCGCAGCAGTCCCATTGTTTTTGGGGCTGCCATGCAGCCCAGCGGGGATAAATCCCCTCGCCACACTCAATTGCCAATCGGCCATCTGTCATATTGCGGGCAAAAAAAAGCCAGCAATCATGCTGGCTTCAATATGCTCGGTATAACTCAGGACGCGTCAGCGGCCATTTCTGCGTCGTGTGCGATCAGCGACACCAGGGCGTTCTGCTGACGGTGCGACAGCTGACGGAAGCGTTGCAACAGCTCGCGCTCGTGCAGCGACAGCTCCGGGCTGTCCAGGCGCATGCTCAGCTCTTCGCCCAGTGCGCCTTCCTGAATAAGACTCTGCTCAAGGCGCGCAATGATCTCGGAGTTCATGCTGCGATGATGATTGCGAGCCACCTCGGCAATGCGTTCACGCATTCCGTCTGGCAGACGTACGACAAACTTGTCAGCCGTACGGCTGGAATAAATTGCCTGTTTCAATGGGCGCATATATTTAACCGGTTAGTTCAGGGGAGCGGTTCTCGGGATTGGCCGCAGGATGT
>NZ_RCNZ01000101.1:0-31736 GCF_004307525.1 Pseudomonas sp. Sample_21
CAACGGTGTGACAGTGCACTGGGCGGAAACGGTGGACGAAGCCAATGGCATCGTCTTATCGATCATCCGCGCTCACGAGGCGCGGCAAGTGATCAAGGGCAAATCGATGGTCAGCGAAGAGATGGAGATGAACCATTTCCTCGAGGCTCGGGACTTTGAATGTCTGGAGTCCGACATGGGGGAGTACATCGTCCAGCTCGACCACGAGAAGCCTTCACACATCATTATGCCGGCGATCCACAAGAATGCCGGTCAGGTCGCGTCCTTGTTCCACGACAAACTTGGCGTGGAATACACCAAGGACGTTGACCAACTCATTCAGATCGGTCGCAGGGTCCTGCGGCAGAAATTCTTCGAAGCCGACATCGGCGTCTCCGGCGTCAACTTCGCCGTCGCCGAAACCGGCACCCTGCTGCTGGTGGAAAACGAAGGCAACGGGCGCATGACCACCACCGTTCCCCCCGTGCACATCGCCGTCACCGGCATCGAAAAAGTCGTGGAAAACCTGCGCGACGTGGTGCCGCTGCTGTCACTGCTGACGCGCTCGGCACTGGGCATTCCGATCACTACTTACGTCAACATGATCTCCGGCCCGCGCAAGGAACACGAACTCGATGGCCCGCAGGAAGTGCATCTGGTCCTGCTCGACAACGGTCGCAGCCAAGCCTTCGCCGACAGTGAATTACGCCAGACCCTGAACTGCATCCGCTGCGGCGCCTGCATGAATCATTGCCCGGTGTACACCCGCGTCGGCGGCCACACTTATGGCGAGGTCTATCCGGGGCCGATCGGCAAAATCATCACCCCGCACATGGTCGGCCTGGCCAAGGTCCCGGACCACCCGAGCGCGTCCTCACTGTGCGGCGCCTGCGGTGAAGTCTGCCCGGTGAAGATTCCGATCCCCGCCATCCTGCGCCGTCTGCGTGAGGAAAACGTCAAAGCTCCGGACGCGCCGAATCAGGTGATGCGCGGTCAGGGCAGCAAGTATTCGCGCAAGGAACGTTTCATCTGGAACGCCTGGGCCAGACTCAACAGCTCGCCGACGCTGTACCGCTTGTTCGCTTTTTTCGCCACGCGCCTGCGCGCCCTTACGCCGAGCAATGTCGGCCCATGGACGCAAAACCACAGCGCGCCAAAACCGGCCGCGCGTTCGTTGCATGACATGGCCCGCGAGCATCTGGGCAAACAGGGAGAGCGTAGATGAGCGCCAAGCAAAATATCCTCGGCAAGCTGCGGAAAAGTCTGACCGGCACCACGCCAATTGCCGACAACTTCGATGTCGATCTGGTCACCCAGCCCTACACCTACAGCGCCGAGCAACGCATCCCGCAACTGCGCAAACTGATGGAGGCGGTGCACACCGAAATCCACCTGACCTCGGGCGCCGGGTGGCCGGCATTACTGGCGCAACTGCTGCGCGACCGCCAGTTGCCGAGCCTGCTGATCGCACCGACCACACCGCACGGGCAACGCATCGCACAGCACTGGGCGAATAATCCCGAGCTGCCAGAACTGAAGTCCTACGACCGGCCAATGGAAGAGTGGAAAGCCGAGCTGTTCAACGACACCCCGGCCAGCCTCACCGGCACCCTCGGTGCCATCGCCGCGACCGGCAGCCTGATCATCTGGCCCACCCGTGAGGAACCGCGCTTGATGAGCCTGGTGCCGCCGGTGCATTTCGCCCTGCTCAAGGCCAGCGAAATCCGCGACAACTTCTATCAAGTGCAACAAGAATTCGAATGGGCGCAAGGCATGCCGACCAACGCGCTGCTGGTCTCCGGCCCGTCGAAAACCGCCGATATTGAACAGGTGCTGGCGTATGGCGCACATGGCCCGAAAGATCTGGTCGTGCTGATTCTGGAGGATCAATGAGTCTTCCTGCTGCTTTCCTGCGTGATGCCGAGCAATTGATTCCGCCAGAGCGGCGCTTCGACGATCCGCTGTCGACCCTGGCCTTTGGCACCGACGCCAGTTTCTATCGACTGATCCCGAAACTGGTGATCCGCGTCGAGTCTGAAGACGAAGTGGTGGCGCTGCTGCAACTGGCCCAGCGCGACAAGGTGCCGGTGACCTTCCGCGCTGCCGGCACCAGCCTGTCCGGGCAGGCGATCAGCGACTCCGTGCTGATCGTGCTTGGGGATAACTGGAACGCCCGCGAGATTCGCGGCCAGGGCACGCAAATCCGCCTGCAACCGGGCGTGATCGGTGCGCAGGCCAATGCCTGGCTGGCACCGTTCGGGCGCAAGATCGGCCCGGACCCGGCGTCGATCAATGCCTGCAAGATCGGCGGCATCGTCGCCAACAACGCGAGCGGCATGTGCTGCGGCACCGCGCAGAATACCTATCACACTTTGGCCGGAATTCGCTTGGTGCTGGCCGACGGCACGCTCCTCGACAGCGAAGACCCTGCCAGCGTCGCGGCATTTCGCTCCAGCCACGGCGACCTGCTCGAACGCTTGGCGACATTAGGCCGCGAGACCCGCGCCAACACCGAACTGGCCGCAAGAATCCGCCACAAATACCGTCTGAAAAATACCACCGGCTTGTCGCTCAACGCCCTGGTGGATTTCGACGAGCCTGTGGATATCCTGAGCCACCTGCTGGTCGGCTCCGAAGGCACGCTCGGCTTCATCAGCGCGGTGACTTACGACACCGTCATCGATCACCCGAACAAGGCCTCGGCGCTGATCGTGTTCCCCGATGTCGAAACCTGCTGCAACGCGGTGACCGTGCTGAAAAGCCAACCGGTATCCGCCGTGGAACTGCTCGACCGACGCAGTCTGCGCTCGGTGCAGGATAAAAAAGGCATGCCCGCTTTCGTACAGCTGCTGTCGGAAAATGCCTGCGCGCTGCTCATCGAATCCCGCGCCGCTTCGTCAACATTGCTGCAGGAACAACTGGCGCAAATCATGGCGTCCCTGCGCGATTTCCCCGTAGAGAAGCAGGTCGACTTCACCGAAGACCCGGTGGAAAACGCCCGCCTCTGGGCCATCCGCAAAGACACCTTCCCCGCCGTCGGCGCCGTGCGCAAAACCGGCACCACGGTGATCATCGAAGACGTGACCTTCCCGGTCGAACAACTGGCGATCGGCGTCAATCGCCTGATCGAGCTGTTCGACAAACATGCCTACGACGAAGCGATCCTTTTCGGACACGCACTGGAAGGCAATCTGCACTTCGTCTTCACCCAAGGCTTCAACAGCCCGGAAGAAATCGCACGCTACCAAGCGTTCATGGACGACGTCGCGCAACTGGTCGCCGTGGAATTCGGCGGCTCGCTGAAGGCCGAACACGGCACCGGCCGCAACATGGCGCCGTTCGTGGAACTGGAATGGGGCAGCGACGCCTATCAACTGATGTGGCAGCTCAAACGCCTGCTCGACCCCAACGGCATTCTCAATCCGGACGTGGTGCTCAGCGAAGATCCGCAGATCCACCTCAAGCACCTGAAACCGCTGCCGGCGGCGGACGAGATTGTAGATAAGTGCATCGAGTGCGGTTTCTGCGAACCGGTCTGCCCATCGAAAGGCCTGACCCTGAGTCCGCGCCAGCGCATCGTCATCTGGCGTGATATCCAGGCGAAAAAGCGCGCCGGCGTCGACACCACCGAACTGGAAAAAGCCTACGAGTACCAAGGCATCGACACCTGCGCCGCGACCGGTCTGTGCGCGCAACGCTGCCCTGTAGGCATCAACACCGGCGAACTGGTGAAAAAGCTCCGTGGCCGACACGCCACGCATCAGAAAACCGCTGACTGGATCGAAGGAAATTTCGCCAAGACCCTGCAAGGCGCGCGCTTCACCCTGCATGTCGCCAACGGTGCGCGAATGATGCTCGGCGCACCGCGTCTCGCGAAGTTGTCGGCGACGCTGACGCGCTTGTCCAAAGGCCAGGTGCCGCTGTGGACCAACGCCATGCCACAGCCGGAAAAAGCCATTCGCTTCAGCCCGAGCGTGGCAGACGAGCGCACGCGCGTGGTTTATCTGGCGGCTTGCGTCTCGCGGGTCATGGGTCCGGCGGCGGGCGACAAAGAACAGATGTCGCTGTACGACAAAACCCGTGGCCTGCTGGAAAAGGCCGGTTACCAGGTAGTCTTTCCCGACAATCAGGACAACCTCTGCTGCGGCCAGCCGTTCGCCTCCAAAGGCTACGCCGAACAGGCCGAGCACAAGCGCCAGGAACTGATCAGCGCCCTGCTCCACGCCAGTCGTGGCGGCCTCGACCCGATCTATTGCGACACCAGCCCGTGTACATTGCGACTGGTTCAGGACATCGGCGAAACACGACTGGATCTGTACGATCCGGTGCGCTTCATCCGTACGCATCTGCTGGATCGTCTGGACTTCACACCCCAGGAAGCGCCGATTGCCGTGCACGTGACCTGCAGCACTCAGCATTTGGGCGAAAGCCAGGCGCTGATCGATCTGGCGCGCAAATGCAGCAACACCGTGGTGATTCCTGAAGGCATACATTGCTGCGGATTTGCCGGCGACAAAGGCTTCACCACACCGGAGCTGAACAGCCATTCGCTGCGTACGCTCAAGGACGCCGTGCAGCATTGCAGCGAAGGGATTTCCACCAGCCGCACGTGCGAAATCGGCCTGACCCAGCACGGTGGAATCGACTACCACGGGCTGGTTTATCTGGTGGATCGGGTGACACAGGCCAAAGTCCGCTGAAGAGAAAATCAGAACCCTTGAGCGAGGCGGTAGTCCACTGCACATGCCCCGGACGATTCGGGGCCTGTTCAACGGTCAGCGAAGTCTGAACCCTCAGTTCAAGGAGATACACATGAACCGCTCTGTAATGTTAGGTCTGTTTGTCACTGCCTCGATGATGGCGTCCACTTCGTTCGCCGCTGAAAAACCTGCCGATTTGTGCGATGCCAATCTGCAGAGAATCGATAGCGCCAAGACTCAATACCAGACGTCACCGGATCTGAATGCGCGCGTCTCGGCCAGTGTCAGCAAAGCCCGCGCCCTGAAAGCACAAGGCAAGATTGACGACTGCCTCGCTGAAACCCAGCAAACCCTGCTGGACATTCAAAACGCGACCGGTGACACCAAAAAATGATTCATGCGCCGACCTTTTGCAGGTCGGCTTCATCTACACCTGGTCGACCGATCTGGCCATTTGACATTCGTTGCAAATAAAACCGAATTCCTGCGCAGCGAAGCGGTCAACCAGACAGGTCCTATACTGACCTCGCTTGTCTTGACCTCGGCATCGCGGCCAGACCGTCCGGCAGCACCGAGCCCCCATCGTTCAAGGAGATACCCATGAAGCATTCTGCAATTGCTGGATTGTTTATCACTGGTGCACTTCTGGCCTCGCCGGTGTTCGCGGCCGACAAAGACCTTTGTGCCGGGAATCTTCAAAGCATCAAAGACTTCGTCACCAGCCAGCCGTCCCTTCCTGAAAGCTCCATGAATAACATCAAGGAAGCACAGGAAAAAGCTACTGCGGCCCAGGCGTCCGGCAACGACAAGGAATGCATCGAGGTTACCAACGGCATCATCAGCAAGATGCAGATCCGTAACCCGACGCGTAACTGATGTCGCGCAGGCCAACCTTCGGGTTGGCCTGCCAAGCGTTTTGACGTACACTGTGCACGCTTGTTGCCCGAACAGATTCACCGGGCAATGAGTTCGGGGCCGTTTAGGATTCGACGCCGGTTGCGAAACTCTAGGTGCATGCCGACTTGGTAACAGAAGTCGTAAATCCACTGTTGCAACTACTTATAGTTGCCAATGACGACCAATACGGTGTTGCTCTCGCTGCTTAATTGCAGCTGACAATGCTCCTGGTACCTTCGGGTCCAGCAATCATCAGGGGATGTCTGTAAACCCGAAATGATTGTCATATAGAACAGAATCGCCGTGCAGTACGTTGTGGACGAAGCGGCTAAAACTTACACAACTCGCCCAAAGCACCCTGCCCGTCGGGTCGCTGAGGGTTAACTTAATAGACACGGCTACGCATGTAGTACCGACAGCGGAGTACTGGCGGACGGGGGTTCAAATCCCCCCGGCTCCACCATTTGATCAACTAAAGACGTCCACGGACGTCTTTTTTTGTGCCTGAAATCCAGTAAATACGGGGATTTCAGCGCTTACGGGAGCTTTGGAGGTTTTCTGAGTTCCAGCTGCTTTGGTATCCCAGGTGGTATCCCGGACTACCAAATGCTATTTTCAGGATACCAAAACGGTGCTGGAGGTAGCCCCATGCCTACTAACGCAACCCGCCTCTCCGATCGCCAGCTCAAGGCAGTCAAGGCAACTGGTAAAGACTTCGTCCTCAGCGACGGCGACGGCCTGCAGCTTCGAGTACGCGCCAGCGGCTCGATGATGTGGAATTTCAATTACCGCGAGCCGTTGACCAGAGCCCGTCTTAATATGGCGCTCGGTCCATACCCTGACCTCTCGCTAGCCAACGCCCGGAAGAAAGCAGCAGAGGCGCGTGAGCTGCTCGCTTTGGGCATTGATCCCAAAACCCAGCGTGATGAGGTAAGGCAAGCCAAACTTGCTGAGACTGAACACACTTTCGAGAAGGTGGCCACCGCCTGGTTCGAGCTGAAGAAAGACTCCGTAACCAAAGCCTACGCCGAAGACATTTGGAGATCGCTGACGCTTCATGTATTCCCAAGCATGAAAACAACGCCGCTCTCTCAAATCACTGCTCCGATGGTTATCAAGATCCTTCGTCCAATCGAGGCCAAAGGGAGCCTCGAAACCGTGAAACGATTGAGCCAACGACTCAACGAGATCATGACCTACGGGGTCAACTCCGGGCTGATATTCGCGAACCCCCTCAATGGAATTCGGGCGGTGTTCAAGAAACCCAAGAAAGAGAACATGGCTGCGCTACCACCTGAGGAGCTTCCCGAGCTCATGATGGAAATCGCGAACGCCAGCATCAAGCGCACGACCCGCTGCCTGATCGAATGGCAGTTGCACACGATGACCCGCCCCGCCGAAGCTGCCACCACACGATGGGCAGATATCGACTTCGACAAGCGCATTTGGACCATTCCGCCAGAGCGCATGAAAAAGCGGCGCCCGCACACAATCCCCCTCACCGATCAGGCACTTTCGTTACTGGAGACGCTCAAGCAACTCAGTGGTAACAGAGAGTACGTGTTCCCCTCAGATAGAAACCCCCGCACCCATGCCAATAGCCAGACCGCCAACATGGCGTTGAAGCGTATGGGCTTTCAGGACCGTCTAGTCAGCCACGGCTTGCGCTCGATGGCGAGCACCATCCTGAATGAGCATGGCTGGGATCCGGAACTGATCGAGGTCGCGCTGGCGCATGTCGACAAGGACGAAGTTCGTAGCGCCTACAACAGGACGGACTACATCGAACGCCGGCGTCCGATGATGGCTTGGTGGAGTGAACATATCCAGAACGCGGCCACCGGCAGCCTGTCCGCATCGGCTATCAATCAAACCAGAGATCGCAACGTCGTACCGATTCGCTGAACATCCAAAAGGTAAGCGGCACCGGCTACGATTCGTGTCGTGTAGTAGGGTGAAAGGAGTGACGACAGTTGCCAGATCTCTGGTATGCCTGCGCTTTTTCAGCCAAGCCCCTGAGTATGGGAAGGCTCCGCATTCCCATACTCAGGGGCTCACGCTTAAAGGTCTATCAGGCAACCACGGTTTTTGCCTTTCTACGGCGGATCAACCCTGCTGTTAACTCGTAGTAATAGACGGTAGCTTGAGCTGAGCATCGCAAATAGTGCTCCAGAAACCATCTCACGTGCTTCTCTCTCCAGGACCAGGGAGTCGCGCAACCCCAGCGTTCACGAATCACCTCGTGCATCCTTTCTGCTTGCCTGATGTGCCGCTGCTGCGTGGCATGTGCACCTTTGAGCACGGGGCGCAGGAACAACGCTATGTCGAACTCGGCCGTCATCGCCGACCTCCGATGTAGGCACTCACCACATCGATGCGGTTATGTCCCAACTCGTGGCTGATCTGCTTACGGGCTCGCTGATCGAGTGCTCGATCCTCTTGATGAACACGGCCACCATTAACGGGTGCAGGAAAGCCGACTAGTTGCTCATAGCGCTCACAGGCGTAAGCCGCCCGCAGCTCATGAAAACTTTTCAATCCATGCTCATGCAGGATGTCCCGTGCCGGTCGCACAACTGCCTGCATAAAGTCTTTGTAGCTTTCGTCGGGCGCCAACAAATTCCGGCTGCCATTGGGTGAGTTCGCGCTGGCCCAATCCAGGGCATCGCGAACTTGATCCGTTACCGTAATCCAGCGCGGTGCCGAGGCCCCTGATCGACCACCTTTGGTGCCATCCTGGATGTTGATCTTGCCCAGTTGCCGAACCTCACGTTGCAGTCGGGGCAGATCGGCCAGGATCGTTTCGCGCAGCCGCATACCAGTCTCACGGGCGAGGAGCACAATGGCACTCACCCTCGATTGCTGACGATCTGACAGCGCCCGTGCGATCAACTCGACCTGCGCACGGTCTTGGCCTTGCGAAGCCTCACTACGCACGCTTGAGCGCTGCAAGCCCAGCGCCTTACTCGGACTCGGGATTTTGACGTACTGATCACCGCGCAGCGCGGCCATCGTTCGGTTCACGCTGGACAGTCGGTTCTGCGCGGTGGCAATGCCGACGTTGCCCTGATCAACCTGCTCCCGCACGTGGACGGCGTACCGCATGAGGATCTCGCGGTCTATCTGGCGCGCGTCATTGACCCTCGGTCCTTCATCGGATCGACACCAACGCACGAACGCCTGCCAGCGATCGCTATGGGCTTTGACGGTAGCAAAATGGCCGTCGCCAAAAAGATCTTTCAGTGCTTGCGGCCCGGCATAGCTAAGCTGACGACCGAAGCCAAAATTACGCCCCGCTCGCTTACCGACCCGAGCCATTTTTCTGCTCCTGATCGACTGCAGCGAGATCATGCAAAAGGGCTTTCCAGTTCGCACTCACGATGGCGAACTGGGCCCAATCAGTCGGGCGAAAACACAGCGTGTTGTCGGTGACGTAGAGATGCGCGCCCTCCTCTTTCAACCACTGAATGATGGCTGTCGTCGAGGTGATAGTTTTACGTGTGGTGGCGACACCGGCGACAGCGGCGACACCCTTTGTCCTGCCTGGTTTTGGGCGTGGCGACAAAGTGGCGACACTAGCGGCGACAAACCGCGTTTTTGGCTCTTTTTGGCGCTGAGCCAGATGGTTACGCAACGCTTCATCAAGATTGAACATGGCGCACCTCGAAGGTGTGGCCATCGGTGATCAACCACTGATGATCAATCAACTCGACCAACAGCTTGGCGGTATGACGACTGCTCTTACGGGCAAAGCGGGGACCGTTGCGATTCAATTCACGAATACTGAAACGCTTCCAATCTTTGACCTGTAGCCATCGCAGCAACCGGTCCGCCTCTTCCTTTACCCGACACACTGGCTCCTGCTCAGTCAGGCGCTGGATCTCGGTGAGGTAGTAGCCGACTAAAGCGGAGGCCCGTTGGATATGGTCGACCTCCACGACGCTGCTCTCCTCCACAACTGCAAGAATGCCGGCGACGCGCAGCAGGTTATCGGCGGCCTTTGATCCGCTGGGCCGTACGCTGGCCAGCTCGCCAAACTCCCCCAGTTGAGCTTCGATAGCATCATGCAAATCAATCCAGCGACAACGCGCCAGCTGACTTAGGCTCAGCATTGACAGCTGCAAGGCACCGTCAGCGGAAAGTGACCACGGCTGATAAAACAGAGCCGAAAGGCGGTGATGATAGCGCTTTAGGGCGGCGTCTTTGGACAAGTCGACAGCCTGGTAGCTACGTTGCCCGGCTAGACTGGTGGGCCAGGTCATCAAGCAGCGCCCTAGAATGCCTTGTCCCTGCAGCAACGGGTCACTGAGTAACTGCATGGCCAAGTACGGTTGCAGCATTAGGTGCAGGCTCAAGCGTCTGTCGTAGGCTCGCAAGCTTTCGCCAACCATGGAGCGCGCGCGATCTATCGGACTGCCATCCCAGAGTGACGACAAGGTCGTGACCGCTTTCAAACGATTATCCCGACTCATGGTGCTGCTACCGAGGAATTGTCCGCCTTCGTCACAGAACAACCCCATGCTGGGCAGGTCGTGACAGAGCCCTTTGATCAAGGCCTCGATCGTCGGTTCCGTGGTGATCAGCCTCGGGGCTGAAGGCTCCGCTTCGAGCGGTACGCTGTTTGTGGGAGCGGGATCGGCAGGGTTGATACGCTGCGCTTGTCGCTGTGCGGCACGGTACCGGGAGAGCTGTTCACGATAGCGCTGCCACTGTTCACGCTCCCATAGCCGTGCTGGCAGCAAGGCACATCGATCTGTCGCCGTCTTGCGATCCCCTGACGCGGCGACGGTGATCAGGTACAACGACAGGGGATAATGTCTCCCGTCGAGCTGTAAGCCCGCATGACCTTGGGTGGCCAGCGCCGAGGTGGCCAAGACCGATTGCGCGGCCAGCGCTTGGGGCACGCCGATGACCTCGGCCATACGCTCAACCGCAGGCCCAAGAATCCCACCCAGCGCCTGCACCGGATAAGGCTGGGCCACGGGATTCGACTCAACCAGCGGTCGAGGCGGTCGTGGTAGTTCAAGCTTCGGATCTAACTGCTGCATGGGCCCTCTCCTCGTTCATTGCTGGTTGTCCTCACGTAACTCCGCCACGGCTGTTGAGTGTTATCAGGGATCAAGGCCCCTGCGGCCTGTGAGGTGTTCACTGACGCGGAACGAACGGCTCCTTACGACCGGGAGCAAGGGCATGACCCCATGAATCTGGCCTCCTTAGACGCATCCGAAGATGCGGGCGGGTGGAGGCTGTGCCGACTGACGAGTTCGGCACCTGGAGATCCTGAGCGGGAGAAGGCAACAACATCGACACCTGGGGCATGCCTGACTGTCAGTCAGGTGCAGCCTTTCCATAGGCTGCGGCACCGATGCCTATGTCGTTGCGGATGGCGACGAATCGGATTTGTCAGGCCGATTGTCACGAGGAGAGTTGCGGCAATGCCTTGTACGACGTGGCTTGCAGCAGTGGTAAGATCGCCCGTCTCTTTCCAGGAGAAAGAGACGGGCGCGGTCTGGCGCAACGAAGTGTGCCGAAATGTGAGGTTGCTGCAGCGTAGCGAGGTAGGCACATCGTCTGCCGCAATGGGCAGATCAGTCGAGTAGGCATCCATCACTCTTGGAAAGTGACCGTGCGAGCCGCCGGACGCTAATCGCACTTCGGGGGAACCACCAAAAAGTGGCGTAGCCTTGAAGGTTCTGGCTACCTGGGCTGGTGCTGTCAACGACAGCGATCCGTGCCCCATTTTTTATACCCACTCGAAAAGGCGGTCAAGCGTCACGGCCAATATGCTCAGAAAGTGGCGACTGTCGCCACTTCTGTCGCCACGCTCAAGGTCACGTTCTGCATGGGTTGTCGCCGCTGTCGCCGGTGTCGCCACCTCTCTAGCCATAGCCCTACGACAAGCTCGACTCTGACGCTGAAACTGCGGTGTACTCGATAGAGATCGTGGGCATTTACTGGCGGGTAAAAGAAGGCGTGGCGCTAATCAAATTTGAAATGGGAGGATGGAACTAGGTGGCTTCGAGAAAAAGCGAGTGAACCCGCCGATCGGCGCGATCAAAGATCGCTTGATCGGAGGGTTTGGCGGGAAAAGAAAAGTCTCAAGCGTCAATTAGAGCCTCAAGCATCGAAACTGGTTGGTCGAGATGCAGTAGCTTCACGGAGATTAAGCAGCGTCTGCTGCAAGCGCAGCAGAAAACCGGCCTCGAACGCTTCTTGAAAGTCCCCAGGACAATGACGTTTTCAGTTCTGCGCCAGTGCCCACCACAACGGTAATGATGAGCCTTCGAGCCAGGTCTCAGCACACCGAACGCCATCCTTGATCGTCGGAGCGAACTCATCGCCCCAGGGGGTTTGGATCGCGGGCGAACCTTCAGCGGAGGGGACAGACAAGCCGCATACCATTAGTCCCCAACTCATAAAACGGACGCAGATAGTCTCTCTGCCACAGCCGCGTACTGATTGCTTTGAACTGGCTGATTCCCACTGAGCTGAGTCGGAGCTGTTATCGATTTTTGGAGGTTTGTATCAATTCTTTGACGAATCTTACTGAAATCGAAAGGCGCGAACGGTTGTGCCAAAGAGTCCTGCACCATCAATAGTCGCGCTGCCTACAACGTAAATAAATTTCAAAGTACTGCAGTATTACGATATGTCTCAGCCACATATTTCGGTACGTGTGTCAGGCTCAGTACGGAATATTCAACTGCAACTGGTGGATCTGCACCGACCTTGGGTGAACGATATGCTTTAAAACCCGGTTCTCTTGAACTGCCGGCTGCTCGGGGTAATCCGCAAAATGATCATTGCTGATTACATAGGCGCCCGTGTCGAACTCGGCAGCAGCAAGCAATCCTTCATCGGCTTTAATTTCCGGGGGCATCACGATGACGTTAGCCTCGGGAAACATTTCCTTCAGCGCGAAGTCATCCAGCGATAGACGCTGGCGGATGCCTGGATCGAACATCAAGGTCACGTTGTAGCTTTTAGAAAGGTGCGGCACCAGTGCCTTCAATGCGGCCAGACCAATGAAACGCCCCTTACCTTGCTCCATAGGTTCGTAGCAAAGGTTATTGCCATCGATTATCAGCGTCTTAATTTGCTTATCCAGCAGCCGAATGATGTCTTTCAGACGGGACTGTAGTTTATCGGCGTCACGTTGCAACTTGCGTTGTTCGCCGTTCAGTCTACTAAGGACGGCACCTGGTCTACCATTTTGAAAACGAGCCTCGCAACGCTGGTGGATCATCGCTTTTTCGCGAGAGGTCATTGCACTACTCAACTCTCTTTCAAAGCCTTCAGCTTGAGCAATGTCACGCTCTATTTTGGCCAACTCACTGAGTGCACATTTCCATTTGCGCAGCACCTCGCCGGCCATCGACTCCCAATGCTCACTTGCACGGCGGGTTTCTTCGATCTCGTCTTGCAATCGCGCCAACTCCTCACTCTTGCTCGCCATGGTCGCCTGGGCTTCAAGCGGATTCAGGCCACGATGGCGAAGAAGCGACTCGGTTAGCTTGCATACATCCTTTTCGTAGGCATCCAGCATGACTTGGTCATCGGCCGCAGATTGGCGGAGAGATTTAAGAAGGGATTCAAGCTCAGTACATTGTCGATGGGCAACGGTTTGTTCAGCCGACCGCCAGAAACTGGAGAAAAAGCCCCCCGCGATCTCCTTTAACTCGGCCAAGCGCTGCTGAGATGACATAATCTTATGCTTGTGTTCAGCCAGGCGATTGCCGACCATCTGCACTGCACGTTTGGCGTGCCCCAGTTTGGTATTAGCGTCTTCAATATCGAACGTGCTGAACCACTCCAGGTCGGACTTCCACCGACTGATGTCGTCGATCATCTGCACAGCTTGAAGTGTTTGCTGCGCCAGACGGGTAGCATGCTTGTTGGTGTACATAACTCATCCCTTAATTGATTGTTTCGCCTGATGCACTTCTGATTGAGATCAGAAAGCGGGGGGTGTCTTGCGCTGCCCTGCCCGGTAAACGGCCTTGCCTCCTAGTTGCAGCGCGACAACCATTGCAGCGCCGGCGGCGAAACAGATTGCATTGGTCAGTAAAAACTCAAGTGGTGAAATCGTAGGATTCATCAACGAATACTCCAGTTGCGATTGAACGAAAGCGCTTTTATCGGCTTGTCACCCGTGCACCGCAATTGCCACAGAACTTAGCGTCTGCCGTGAGTGGAAAGTGGCATTCTGAACAGGTTGGCTTAAGCAACATCTTCTGGCGCATGTGACCGATCTGAATGACACAGGGGACGGTTACCCGGTAGGCCGGGCTGGCGAGGTCGAAGGCAGTCCAGATCCCGGTGATCGCCCAACCGACGGGGCCTGTGAGAACTGCCAAACCTCTGCCCAGAGTCGCACCACCGGCGAAGACCACGCCCCGCCCCACAAGGCTGCTCATTGTTGCGCTCGCTACCATGGCAGAGAGGGAGTAAGCCGTGAGTCCGGAGGCACTCAGGCTGGCGATGAGCGTGGCGAGAGCGCTCGGCCCCATCCCGGCGCGGTATCCGGGTCCTACTGACTCGAAGAAGGTAGCTTTGTCTTCCTCGCTCATACGGCTGAGCGATTGCTCAATTACTTTCGCGATGATTGCCATCTCTAAATCGCCGCAACTGGCGGTGCTGATCTTGGCTACGCCAACATGGTTCGCAACGTCGCTGAGCATTTCTTTGTAGGGGACACCGCTGCCCCCGCGGAAAAGGTTCATCAACGAGTTACCGCCAAAGCGTGTCAGCTCTTCTGCCACCAAGGCGCGCATGAATTCATTGACTTCGCCTTCCTTGCCTGCAACCAATTGTCCGCACACTGTTGAGGACAGAGAGACCCGCCCCTTGCCGTTGTCGGTGATGACGTCAATAAGTAGCCTGACATCATCTGCGCTTGAGCTCATCAGCACATCTGCGAGGTCCGCATCGTGAATCAGTGCCATGCTAGAACTCCTTCTGAATTTGGATGAATTAGTTTTCGATCTTCGGATCGTTCGGTGTTGCCCGGTTGGCCAGCGCGCCGGCAATAGCCGCTAGGGCAACTCGCTGGTTTGGACTTCGGACTTGCCGGAGTATCAATGCATCAAGGGTAAGGCAGTGCCGCCGACGCCATTCGTCTCTAGCATTTGCACGCGCTACTTCTGGCGAAGCACCAACCCCAATTGGTCGTGGATCAGGATGCATCTTTGACTCACGCAGCACCTTTTCCACCGGACTCTTGGCTTCTAGTAAACCGTTTTGCTGGAGTTTGCCGGCGGCGGGCAAATAGTGACCGATATCACCCAAAGCGTTACCAAGGGCTAACCAGTCCTGAGGACGCATGAGCAGGAATGCAGGCGGCACTCCCAGCACATCGGCAATGCGCTCAAGCGTATCGAGGTTTGGATTGGCGGCCGAGTCATCCTCTAGCGATTTGAGCGAGCGAAGTGTGCTTCGAGCAATCCCCGTCTCGGCTTGCAACCTGGTGGATGTGACTGGCCCAGGTAAGCCGCTGTCGCGCTGCTTACCTGCAACCGCCATCACCGCACTCAGATTCTCGCTAAAGAAGCGTCCAAGCGGCTTAGGTAGGTTTTCTGGTGACCGGCTGTCCATGTTGATCTCCCGTATTCGATGGCGGGAGATTACTCAAGAAGATGGGTAGTAGCCATCATTAGTGGAGCTCTAGCGATCCATAAATATAAAACTTGGAGCGCTTACGCTCCAATAAAGATCGTGCCGTATTTAATACGTTCCCAGTCGATCGCTGGCGTCGATGGCAATACTGAGTAGATATTCTGTTCTTTCTCGCTGGAAATGGTTTTGCCGCTATGTGGGTCCGGCAGGGTGCTTTAGGCTCTGCACTTGAGGTATCTCCCGTTTTACCGATAACTTGTAGATTCTTATCCGCGCCGCCCCACCCGGCTGCGCCCCATCAATCAAGATCAGAAGGAGTCGGGGCGGTGTCTTCAGCCCCGGTAGTAATCATGGACCAGACAAATCAGCCTGCACTTCAAGTTCAACCAGCATGGGCGGTCAACAACCCATACCTTGGGATTCTGGCACCGCGATTTTTCGCTGACGTGAACGCATGTGACTGGTCCGATCTACCACGGCGAGTGGTTCGGATGTTTGAAACAGTTGAGATGCAATACTCATCTGAAGCTGAAGCGAAAGCTCTGGGGATGAAACTGCATGCTTTGCTGCATGATGGGGCGTTCTTGCCCAACTCCCCCGTGATGATGAATAGTGAACACGAGAACAGCGCTAATCTATTCGCCTGCCATGTACTGGCTCCCCCCCTGAATACCAGCGCCATGAAAGTCGCCGGAAAGATCCACGACGGATGTGGCGGCATTGGCTACGACCTGACATCGGTCGACGATCCTGTGGCCATGACAATGTTCATTGAGCAGCAGACAGCAATCCTCAATCCAACCCGTAAACGCAAAGCTCACAGCGCTGTAACTCTCCATGCCGACCATCCAATGGTGTCCTCTTTCATTGGCATGAGCAGTTCGCTGGAGATCACACACACTAACGTCGAACTCGACGGTGAGTTCTTCGCCGCGTTGCATCGCACAGACACTAAGGCCACTGCCACCTGGGACGCTGTCTGCTCATCAATCTACAGCACCGGTCGCCCCGCCATCGCATTCGGCGAGCATAAGTCCCTTCGCTCTCCAAATGGGGAACGTTTGATTCTGAACGTTTGCGGAGAGAGCTTGCTTCGCGAAAACGAGTCCTCACTGATCGGCTCACTGAACGCTTCGAGGTTCATCCACGCTGGTGTGTTCGATGAAAACCGCTTTCAAGAGGCTGTAAGCCTTGCAGTGCGTTGCCTGGATAACCTTCACGACATTCAGAATCACGCGTCTGAGGAGGTTGCTGAACGATGCAAGGAAAGTCGCAAGATCGGTCTGAGCGTCATGGGGTATGCAGACGCTTTGTTGCTGATGGGAAAACGCTACGGGACTGAGCAGGCACTGGAGTTCGCCTCACGCGTGATGGCACTGATGAAATCGGCTGCTCGGTCAACCAGTGAGCTCTTAGCAACCAACCGAGGCAGCTGCAGCCCTAAACTGTTGCACCCCGGCGAGCCGCTGCGCCGAAACGCTTCCCTGATGGCCATCGCTGCAAATGGGACTTTGAGCCTGATGGCAAACGTGTCTGGTGGAATCGAACCGGTTTTTAGCTATGTGCTTCGCCAGACTGTTGAGAACCGAGTAATTCACCAGCTCCAACCCACCCTCCGCCGCCTGCTTATAGGGCATGACTTAAGTGCTGCGGTGATTGATGAAATCACTAATCAGTTGATCAATGGAGATGCCCCGTGTGAGATCGCTTTGATCCCAGCCGCAATACGGGAAACGATGATTCGTGCACATGACCTCACTCCAAGCGAACACATTCGCACCCAGGCTACGTTCCAATCGTTCATCGATGGGGGGATTTCAAAGACAATCAACCTGCCCTCCAGTAGCACTCTAGACGACATTGCAAAGGCTATTCTGAACGCCCGCGCAAGTGGTTGCGTTGGAATATCTCTTTATCGGGATGGGAGCATCAGCGGGCAACCTACACAGATGGCAAGCGCCAACGAGTCGACTTCAACAGTAGTCGCCGCTTGAAACGCCAGTTGGTCGTATCCTTTGACGGGCCGAAAGCCACAGGCAAGACGACTGTGCTTGAAGCTACGGCTCCTTGCCTGCGGGCGGCAGGCCACAATGTGGTTTGTCTTTGTGAAAAGGAGCTCGACCCTTTCCGGCCGGTAACATTGGAACTGATCAAGGAGCTCACTTCAAATCCGAACCTAGGGTTGGAACGTGAAGTATGTCTACAGTTGGCTAAAGGAAGGGCATGGATCACAGAGAACGTCATTGAGTCACAGGATCTTGGCAGCATTGTCCTCATCGATCGCTGGTACCCGTCAGACTCCGCATTCCGGAGAATCCTGCCCTTTCCTGAGATACTGCAGCTGAACCTCGACATGGGCGTACGGATCCCTGACCTACACGTTGGGGTTATCACAGCGCCGGATATCTCGTGGGAACGTGCTGCGAGGCGCGCTCGCGGACTGAATAGCCTGGTGATCAAAAACGCTGCAGAACACTCAGCTTGCTCAGCTGCATTCGAAAATGCCATCGCGAAGTATCAGTGGTTCTCCTGCCGTAATGAATTGACTGTGCAAGATGCGGTCAACAATGTGCACGACGGTGTCCTGCGTGTATGCGCCGACTTAGCCATTAAAGGATGAAATACCCAGTAACGCCTTCATCGTCACTGAAGGCGACAACTACAACGGCGCTTGAAGTCAGGTCGTGGCTGAATTGCTCAATACGTCCGGGGGCTACAAGGTCGAGGGAGAAGACGATCCACCAGTTTATCTGGAGATTCGCTTCATCGATTAGAGCCAGTGCTCTGGGATGGCTATTACATAATTTTTAGCCACGGATTGGAGCGTTGCGATGATTTCCGTGTGACGAGCCCGCTCTATCTCTTGCCAGTGCGCACGTCGAGCAAGAAGAGCTTTCAGCTCTTCTAAATTGTACATCTTGAGCCGGTGGAAGTTCCCCCAGCTCGGAGTGCCAAATAGATTGTAGATCACCACGGTACCATCACGCTCACTAGCAAGTCGTTTGTCGCCCGTAAGCTTTTCCACCGCCTCTTCAGCATCGTCTCTATCATCGTAGGTGTTGATAAGTTTCATGTGGGCCCGGAGCAAATGTTTGGACTGATTGTTTTCGATAGCACTGGCTAGGCTGTGCGGTCGCTGACCGTAAGCCAGTTTCCGCTCAGCTCCATCCTAGAACTCAGTCACTCTTCGAACGCTTGATTTTTGAACTTAAGCAGATTGCAGTTTTCACGCACAGCCCGCTGCGTACTGTCATCGAATCCTGCAGATGATTCGGCCTCAATCTCGACTGAGATTCTCACATTGATCCCCGGTTTCTGTGTAAACAGCATCAATACCTCGTCGGCCAAGTCTGAGAACTGCAACTTAGCTTTGACCGGATCGAGTTCAACGGTGCCGAAGAACATCCGCTTTTTGGCAACAGGGCCCGGTGCTGGCATAGGGGCCGGAGAGCCACTGCTGGAGGGCGAAGGCAAAGGTCCAGAATCGTCATCCGCATCATTCCCTGTAGCATTACTTCCTGATCCAGCGCCCGACACGTCGCGTCCATGCGTCGCAGGCATAGCAGCGGCCTCGCGCTCAGCGGCCTCGGCCGCAAGCTTGGCCGAAAAGTCGGAAGCTGCCTTGGGTTCGATCAGCAATAATGTGTCGTCGAAAATCACCGAAGTGTTTTCGGCGAATTGGAAGCCCTGATAGCGGCCTTCCTCATTGCCATAGGCGACGCCGAAGAAGTCACGCGAACTTATTCCGACACCAATCGCCATCCGTAGAGTATCCGCGTCGAGGAGCCGAGGCAGATACAGGTAATGACATGTTTTGTGCCAAGTCTCGACCGCGCTAAAGGCGGGAGCATCATCTTTCCAAAACCATGTCCGCATCAGATTTGACAGATGGATGGGTGACCATTCGGTGATGAGTAGTTCGTGTTCTTTGAGAATTTTCTCAATCTCGTCGGCACGATTCGCCACTGCCGGGTTAACTTGGAAATGCTCCCATTGGAGATCACCGATGCCCTTACCAGGCTTAGCCTCCTGCATGGGGGCCAATAGCCATTTGTAGGTCTCGCGCACCATGCGCGCCAGACCTTCGTTGGCCTGTTCGAGGCTACTCGACGCTTGCTTGGCTTGGTGCTGATCGAGATTGAGGCGGCCCTCCTTCACATCAGCCACGATGGACTGCCAAGCGAGCGCTGAGCACACATGATCCTTGAGGCGGCTGACGTTGTCGGCGTCCGGCGCCAAGAAAATCAGCCGATTTTGTTTCTGCCGAGCCAGATCTCCGCGTTGCCTCAAGATCGCCAACGCGGCATCGGTCGCTGGGCCTTGCGCAGATCGCCCAAATGTGGCCTCTGGATGCAGGACCACGATCCGCAACGCCAAATCATCAGGAACACTCGCGCTCTCAGTGAAGACGTGTACTCCGCCGAAGGATCCAGGCGCAAAACGCAGTTTTTCGCGTATGTAAGGGTAGACATCCTCACGTAGGTTGAACCGGCGCTTGCGGTCTTCCATTTCACGACGAAGATTTGGCCGGGTATCGAACCAGTATCTGTTATTCGCGCTGTTGAAGTATTGAAGACGGTCAACCAAGGAGCGGACGCCATCCTTATAGTGTCCCAGCACCTGCCCAGGCTGCGCGCAGCCCAGCATCAGGTTTTCAAGCTCAATGCCCCTATGGTGCTTTGATCCGCCAACAGCCCCCGCATCTGGAGCAGATCCGAGGAATACGGCTCTCGCGATTCGGCGGCAAGCCAAGATGGACCCGAACAGCGGCTTCGCGTTGTCGAGTTCAGTCGTGATCGCCCGCTCGCCATCAATATCGCGCTCGAGGACGGGATCCCACCCCTGTGGCAGATAGTAGATAGCCTCGTTGCGGGTGTCCGAGTCATACAGCGGCAGACTTCCAGGCTGGATCATTAGATCGTTATTGCCGTCAGTCCAAAGGCGATGGATCACCTTGGCCATGAATTTCAAAATACCGCGGGTTCGCTGGAAATTGTCAAGTGAGGACCAATCCTCGTAGAGCCTATCGAAGACCTCCGGATGGATCGGATACGCATGCTTCATCCGGTCAAAATAGTGGCTGTCTTGTGTATCTGGGGGAAAATCTCCCGCGTTGGCTGAGTAGAAGTCCGCATAAGCCCGGCACACCTCTTCTGCGCCTAGCTGATCAGAGATGTTGGCGAACAAACGCCGGCGTACAATTTCGAACGCTTCTTCGGTTGCCACAGGCTTCCATAGCGCCTGAACACGTCCAAAATAATGTTCTAAAGCTCGTAAAGCTTTTATCCCTTGCTGGCTGCCTGCCTCCCGATCAGAGTACGGCAGCGATGCCAGGAGTATTGCCGTCGGCACTGCCTTTAATGCCTCGGTGAGTGACTGGACAAAAGAAATTTGTGTGTCGTATGTGCCGCCAGAGAGAGTCTTACCTTCCTCAAACTGGGAGACGAAACGAACCAGCTCATCCATTAATATGATGCAAGGCGCACGCGAGGCCAACATCTGGGCTAGCGCGCTCTTACCAGGCGCAGTGCCATTTTCATCGGCCTCCTGCACCATCGCGTAACTCTCCGCGCCTCCGAGTTGCCAAGCGAGCTCACCCCAGATCGTCTTCACAGCGAACTCGCCATGCTTGCGTGGCTTGCTAGCCAAGTCGAGCAAGTCGACACCATCTAGCACCGCGACGTTTGCCCTCGGCAGTTCTTGGATACCTGCCGCGTCAAGGATTGGCGAGATGCCTTGGAGCTGACTTGCTGGAAGTGTGCCTTTCGCCAAGTGATAAACGGCGAGCAGGGTATGTGTCTTACCGCCGCCAAACGCAGTCTGGAGCTGGACGACCGGATCGCCACCTTTGCCAGCGAGGCGCTTGACTACCGAGTCGAGCAACAGGCGCATACCCTCGGTGATGAACGTACGCTGAAAGAACAGCGCAGCGTCCTGGTACTCCTCGGATGCCGAGCCTTGATGAACACGCGAAATATCGGCCGCGAATTCGGCCTGCTGAAACGTGCCTTTGAGGACGTCCTCATGAGGAACGGCGATCTCGCGCCATGGTTTAAGGCTCATTCTTTTGCTCCCTTAGATTTCAATAATGCCTTGCGAGCCATACTGGCCCTTCTCATGCGAAGCGACTTCGATGGCAGTCCACGAAGCGATCAACTCGTTATAGGCCCGGGCCTCGTCGGCCCAGCCTTTCCGCTCACACAGCGTGTAAAGGCGGTAAGCGAGATTTCTAATGTTGTCCGCTCGTGCCGGCATTCCCCCTAGCAACGAGCCAGATGCGGCCTCCCCTTGCGTTTGGAGAGCCCTGATCATTTGATGCAAAGCCTCCCAAACTGGAGTGTTGTTGTCGTTCTCTGGCATCCAATCGGCTGGATATTCCGAAGGTTTGAGTAGCCGGACCTTTCCGGCCCCAGACTCCACAACGCCTGCCGCACCCAGGCCTTGTACGCTGGTTCCCTTCGCGCGAGCTAATACGTCTGCTTGACCAAAATCGCCTTCTGCCCAACCTTGGCCATCAAACCAGGAGAGGCAAAACTGGGTGTCCGAGTCAAAGTCATCTACACCCTCGGTCAGCATCTTATTGATCAATGTGAGCGCGGTGTGGACGGTCATAAGTTTGCCGTCGGCTTCAAGGACGGCCGAGTACTTCGAGAAAATCGCCATACCTGGCCCGATCACGGCCTGCGCCAAATCGACTGGGGCCACCGGCGAAACGCCTTCTGCACCACCGATCATTACATCGAGTGCCTCGGCCAAATGCTCTTTGAGTTCGCGTTGGAATTCGCGCCGGGAAATAGCCTTCGCATCCGCGTCGCGCTTGCGACAAACCAAGACAATGGATGAAGCCAATGCGTTGGAGCCAATAGCTCGTCCTCGCACGCCTCGCTCCGTTCGTACCGGCCACGTTCCCGTGATTACAAATTCAGCCTTGATGACGGACTCAAGGAAGCTTTCCCATCCGGACGACGCTGTGCCCGTCGCCCCAGTGTCGCTCTGTTTGAACGCGTAGTAGATGGTCACCGGTACCGATTCGTTGGCCTTATCATGCATCCGCTTTAAAGCCAACGTCATGCCGTCAGTGAAATGCTTCATCGCATCATTGATATCATCGTAGAGGCTATGCGAAGCGACTAACTCGTCGGCCTTAGGCGTTTGCCGTGTCGCAAAAATGTCTGGAAACACTTGACGCAGGCAAGGCCGCATCCAAATGTAGAAAAAATCGGACAAGTTCGAGTAGGGTACGTTGTCATAATAAGGCGGGTCAGTCGACACTACGGTTTGAGTTTCGATTGGCAACGACGCATTAGCCGCGTCGAGCTGCATGGCGTGGCCAGTTGCCGTGGCTGGCAACAAATCTATCACCCTGGCTATCCAGCCAAGGGCGCTTGTCCAAGATCCGCCGCCGTCCGTTAAAGGATTGACTTCGCCATAGTCCCAAACAATGGGCAAAGCATGTGTAGTGAAAGCGCCTTTAACAAATTCACCACCAGATTCCCATGAAGACAAAGTGTTCCAATAATTCGCCACTCTACCCACACCGCAGGCCAAGTAAACTGATACCGCCTCAGCATATGCGGTCGCGCCCGTGCCCCCTTGCTCGAGGCCCAGGTTGTCGTCCCTCATCCCCGCTTTGATCGCGTCTTTGCGAATCTCCTCTCTAGCTTCAACTACCAGAGCGCAAAACGTTGTTAGCGCGAATTGCTGTCGCAGATTGAAAAGGCTTTGAAAGGTCTTCATGCCGTAGACAACGACATTGGTGCAACCCGACCAATGAAGGATTTCAGCCTCCGGCGCGCTAGGCTCCATCGCCGAGAAGTCTGGCTCCTCCATTTCGCTAGCCGCGACATAGACCTTGCCTTTCGTCGTCTGCACGACCGCCGCCATCAGTCTCTGCCCCATACGCCCAGCCAGCCCTTCCGTTCGGATATAGGTGAGCGGAATCGGCGAGTCGGTTAAAATACAAACACCGCCACGGCCTCCGACCGTGCTCTTGATGGCTGGTGTGCCACCCTCCTGCAGAACGAACGAATAACTAAGCTTGTCGTCGGCGACCTGAGGCACCATGTAGATCTCGCGGCCCTCACGTTTCGCGAGTTGGAAGGACTTTGCGAGCGGAATATGCATGCCACCAGCAGCCGGATTAGGACTGGCTACTGTTCGGCACCATAGCCAAGTTAGGACCGTACCCGTACCGCCGCCCAGCCTGGCCGGTAACTTTATCTGCGCATAGCGCTCCCCCAGCCTCTCTGCAGCTTTTTGACCGATCCAGGTGCCGTATCGGCGGAGATCCTCGGACAGGCCCCGTGCACCGGTCCAAAGCTCGGGAATGCGCTGCTGCCGTGCCGCCAGTGACAGTGGTCCAACCGGAGCCATGTCTTTAAACTTCGGCGGGATCTCGATCATCGCCTTGTTCAGAACAACAGGAACAGGATTGAGGTCGGTAGCGTAGCTCTCAAAGCCGAGGCGCTGTGCTTCTAAAGGTAGAGATCCGCCACCCGCGAACGGGTCATGAAACACTGGCAGCACCTCGGGATCAAATCCGGGAACGCCAGGATTGAGGTCGCACGTCTCCTTCCACGATTTGCGGATCTCCGCGCGCGCGCGGTCAAGGACCTCTTGGTTGTCCGTGTTCTCCCACTTGACCAAATCCCGAATGATATTAAAAAGTCGCTCCCGCTCGACCTTTGCCCTCTCCTTGTTTACGCCGCGGCCTAGATGTCGTTCATAGCCAGGGTCATTGACCATCTGTGCGAAAAGGATGGCGCGTGCAGATGCCAACGGACGCCGGGCAAACCAGAGATGGAGCGTCGATGGATGGCCATGGCGGATTGACTTTTCTTTTGAGGAGGCCGCATTGATGTCGTCGAGCGGCAGTGCCACTTCAATCAGCTTCTTGGGTGTTTTAATCAGTGTCATGCAGATTTAGCCTTCGAGAGCAAGGACGCGAGGTCCAAGTTGATGCTTGTCACTGCCCAATCAGGCTCTTGCGTGAATGGGTTGCGAATATAGTGAGGACCTTCGTGGCTTTCACCGTCGATGATTACGATGGCCAAAATAAATTTATCGGCTTGGTTGAGCCCGTAGAGAATTTCATTGCGCGTGACCGTGATTGTCGACTGACCTTTGGATCGCCCTTTGACCTCGATATGCCTTGCCTGGGGAAGCTTGCCGTCTAGGGAGGGAACAATCGAAGTCATGTCCCAACCGCACTTTTCAGCGGACACATCGACTACCTGATGCCCCATGGCCTCCTCGGATTTACGGACGGCCTCCATGGCAACCCGCTCGACGCGAGCACGGGCTGTGGCATCAGCGGTCCAGGTCTGGCCCTCTGCATCCCCGCGACGCTGCGCGAGTAGACCAGCAGGGATCACCAGCGCCCCGCCGACCACCACCGGCGTCGCTGAGACTACATGGCGGGAGGCGCGAAGTTCTTTGGTTCTCGACTCCAGGCGGGCGGTTAACTCGTCGACGGTTCGGCGGACGTTCTCGAGCGTCAAGCGCACGTCTTTACCCGCAGCCAAGTCGGTCTTAAACTTTTCATGGCGATCCGACCAGTAATCGATCTCCTTAATCAAGCGCTCATGGACGGCGGTAAGATTCTTGTCAACGTGGGTTTCGCGACGCTCCCGGATTTCCTCAAAATGTTCCGGCACAAGCTTTTCGGAAGCATGCGAGAGTGCCCGTTCCTCAAAGTCTTTGGTGATCCAATCAGCGTCAAGCTCGGGGCCGGCAAGCGCGCGCTCCTCTGCGCTGATCGGATTGAGATCCAGGTGGGGCGCCCAGCCCGCGTTTTGAACTACGCCGTACCTATCTACCGACACGAACTGCAAGCGGCGAGATACTACCAGCGCTCTTTCGTCACCCTCGCGAACTGAGTGATCAATGAGAAATAGTAATTTCAGTTCAAGGCTTTCGTCGTTGGGATCTACAAACGTGGCACCTTGCTTAAGCTTGCCCCGATGCTGCTCGAGCATCAGATCGACCACAGAATGCATAAGCGGATGCGCAGGATGGACCAGACTGGCCATCGCCTCGTTAGGTCGATCAAGAAGGCGAACAAACTTTTTCTCGAAGCAGACGCGCTCGTATTTAATCAAGACCGGATCCATGTTCCGTCGATCACGGCCGCTGATCTGGCGATCACGCTCGCGAATTACGCTTGGCACGAACGTAATCTCATATCGCCCTGAGCCGCGCGGGCGAAGGTCTCCACCCAGACGCTCGAATGCCTGCGAAAAGAAGGACCTGATGAAATACGGCTGAAGCTTTCTCGCTTCTGCTTTCTCCATCTCTTCTTTCAACGCGAAAAGTCGACGTTCATCCATGATTTCCTCAGCTAGCGCGTTGCGACCGATGATATCGCGGAGGTGGCTTGTGTCGAGCGCCCCCTCTACTCTTTGGCGAAGCCGCGCGCGCACGGCTGGATCGTCACCATAGCGAATGGCGTCGATTAGGAGCTCACGAAGGCTGACCCCATCGAACACCTCGCCCAACACATCGAATACTCGACCTCCGAGGGCCTTGCGCTCAATCTCGATCTTATCGAATAGCTTCTGGAAGACGTCGCCCTCGCGGGTCTCGTTGGCAACTAAATTCCAAAGGTGACAAACCTCTGTCTGCCCAATACGGTGAATGCGGCCGAAGCGCTGCTCCAAACGGTTCGGATTCCATGGCAAGTCGTAGTTCACCATTAGATTGGCGTTTTGCAAGTTGACACCTTCGCCTGCTGCGTCAGTGGCAAGCAAAACACGAGTATCCTTGTCGTTACGGAACAACTCTTGGACTTTCCGGCGATCCTCGCGCTTGACTCCACCATGGATCATAGTCACTGCCTCGGCGCTTCCTAGAAGCCCGCGGATTTGGACTGCGAGGTAGTTGAGTGTGTCGCGGTGTTCAGTAAAGATGATGAGCTTGCGCTGCAGGCCGTCATGGCCAAGCATCTCAGGGGTATGCTGCAAAAGCTCCCGCAAACTTTCCCACTTCCGATCTTGGCCAGAGTGAACCAGCGCGCGAGCCTGCTCTTCTAGATGGCCAAGCGTAAGGATCTCCAATTCGAGCTCAGCAATTGTCTGGGCGGCAGTGGCTTGGTCGACTACCTCCTCTTCGAACTGCTCATAGTCATCGGGGCTCATGTCCTCAGCGCTGTCCCAGATATCCTCACCGACACCTACGGTTAGAACGGTTTCGGCCAGCAGCTTGCCGCCGCGCTGCTTGACTCTTTCGTCTTCAACACGGCGCTTCAATTTCTCGCGTCGGCGCTTCAAGGACTGATAGATGGCCTCTGGGCTCGAAGCTAGGCGGCGCTGCAATGCTGTTAGAGCGAATCCCACCGTGCCTTTTCGACCGCCACCTAGCTTCTCGGCACGATTCATTTCCTCTTTGACGTATGCCGTGACACTGGCGTAGAGCGTAGACTCCGCTGGCGAAAGCTGATAGTTGACCGTATAGGCTCTTCGCTCAGGAAATAGCGGCGTGCCGTCGAACTTAAGCAAGTCTTCTTTGACCATGCGACGCATCATGTCATTCACGTCGACCTTATGCGCTCCATCGCGGAATTTTCCGTAGAACCTGTCAGAGTCCAACAGTGACATGAAAAGCTGAAAGTCCTCCTCTTTGCCGTTATGCGGCGTAGCGGTCATCAGCAGAAAATGGCGTGTAATTCCGCCCAAGAGCTTGCCAAGTTTGAAGCGCTTGGTCTCGTTGACCTTCGCGCCAAACCACGTGGCGGAAAGCTTGTGGGCCTCGTCGACGACAATCAAGTCCCATCGACTGTTTTCAAGCTTCTCTTGGAGGTCTTCAGCACGGGAGAGCTGGTCAAGCCTAGCCACCATGAGCGGATTATCCTCGAAGGCATTACCACCACGGCTTTGTTGCTCGAGATCGCGCGAGAACAAGGCGAACTCCAAGCCGAATTTCTCATAGAGCTCATCTTGCCACTGCTCGACAAGGCTACCAGGAGACACAATCAAAATACGGGCGGCATCCGCACGCATCAGCAGCTCTCGGATCAGAAGCCCGGCCATGATAGTTTTCCCGGCACCAGGATCATCTGCCAACACGTATCGTAGTGGTTGCCTTGGCAGCATCGACTCATAGACAGCAGTGATCTGGTGGGGAAGAGGGTCAACGTTTGAAGTGTGGATGGCCATCATCGGGTCGAACAGATGAGCCAAATTGATCCGGTACGCCTCTGCGGCCAACTTAAAATCGGCACCATCCGCATCGAACCCCCAAGGGCGCCCCGCAGTCGCAAGACAAAGCGCAGGCTCGTCCCTGCGAAACACCACTCGCTCGCCGAGACGGCCGTCATCAGATTTATAGATGACAGTCATGGCGTTGTCGCCCAGCGGATCGGCGCTCACGACGCGTACGACCTTGCCCTCTTCGATTCCAGAGATCAGCGCGCCTTTAGCTATGGCTTCGAGCTTCATAAGAATCGTTCCTTTTTTGTTCGATCGAACGCCTGGCGCGCCGATGGCCATGGAAGAAGCCGATGGCTTCGCTGTCATTGGTTTTACTAGCAGTCATACAGAGGCGTCACGTTTGGCTTATGCCACAGGCGGGGCGCTCTAACACCGTGATGCATTAAAGCGCCTTTAAGCCAAGGGTAATAGTATGCGGAATCAAGACCAGGGTCGTAAGTTCTGACCGCCTTGCGCCCAAAAATGTAGCCCGGCAAAGCGGTCCGCGTTTCAATAATCAACGCATTGTCGCACATAGCGGAGTGGGTCACGGCCGGCTTGTCTCCCTGGAGTCGCGGGAGCGGTACCAGCACCAAATCTACCATACGCGCCCATTGATCATCTTTGCCTAAAAGCTCGCGTTCCTGGGTCTGAGTAGCCGCCGAGCGCACATTCGCGATGAATGAAAAGCGCCTGAGCTCTGCCGCTCATGGCCGTACACCCCGTACATGCCGGCTGAGGCGATATCGGCGAGCTGGAACGATTCCACGGCGTTTGAGTACCAAGGTCGAGGATCGGCAGCATGTTTTGAGAGATCGGCCGCGTCGAGCCGTCGACGTTCAGTTCTGACCTTCTCGGACGAAAGCCCAAAATTTTTCAGCTATACGCATGGATTCGGTATGCCAGACGGTATCCCGCCTATCATTTCAAACAAACCAAAACTAGATAAATCAGCAGATTAGAAATTTGATTCAGACCTCCCCGGCTCCACCAACTCGATGAAGAAGACGCCTTAGGGCGTCTTTTTTTGTGCCTGAAATCCAGTAAATACGGGGGTTTCAGGGCTATTGGGCTCCACAGCGTTTCATGCAGATCCATTTTGAAATGTATTCCAAGGCGTATTCCAAGCCCACTGACTGATAACTTTCGGAATACATATTGACCGGCGGCGACGGCCTTCAGATACGAGTCCGAACCAACGGTTCGAGGCCCATCGACCCTCAACGACAGAGCCCGCCCAATGCGGGCTTCGTCGCATCTGGTGATTGGTATATTCCCGTCAACAAACACATCGAGCCCACCGCCCAGCACGATGAATTTTTCTTCACCGCACCCCACCCCGCGAACCGATAAAATCCCCCCGCTCATTCAAGAAACTACGGTTCGCCCGCGCTCCTAGCGGGCTTTTTTCGCCTCGGCTTCTCCATATCTTGCCGCTCCCCACCATATGCGCGACTCTGCCAGCAGATCCCTCGCCAAGGAGCGTTCGATGCCGCTGTTATCCCTGCCCTGCCCGCGCCTGACATTGGCGATCCTCTCCCCCGATCAGGCCGAGCTCGAAAGCGCGTTCTACCAGCGCAACCTCCGCCACCTGGCCCCGTGGTCGCCCATCCGCACCACCGACTATTTCTCCACCGCCAACATCCGCCGTCGCTTGGAGATCCAGGCCAGTGCCTTCGAGGCCGGATTGGCGATGCATTTCGCGCTGCTGTCGCCGGACGGTCAGCAGATGATCGGTGCGTGCAATTTCAGCGGGATTATTCGTGGGGCGTTTCAGGCGTGTTATTTGGGTTATCACATTGATGAGGCGCATCAGGGGCAGGGTTTGATGCAGGAGGGGCTGGAGGCGGGGATTGGTTATATGTTCGATGTGCAGAATCTGCATCGGATCATGGCCAATTACATTCCAGGCAATGAGCGCAGTGCGCGGTTGCTTGAGCGCTTGGGTTTCGAGCGTGAGGGCTATGCGAAGGCGTATCTGAACATTGCCGGGCGCTGGCAGGATCATGTGCTGACGGCGCTGGTCAATCCGGGGTTCGAGGCGCCGGATCAGCGCTGGTCGCGGCGCCTGGGTTGAGTTGCGGGAAACCTGTCAGACAAAAATCCTTTCAGCTCTCGGGTTTGCGGCCGATACAGACCTGCTAACACCCCTGCTGGCTCAAAAGAACAACAATCTTCCAGCTTAACTGACGACCAAGAAACCCAACGTTTCTGGAGGATTTGCATGAATAGCTGGTTCGGTAACATCAGCGTGAACATGAAACTCGGCCTGGGCTTCGGCCTGGTGCTGGCCCTGACCTGCGTTCTGGCGCTGACCGGCTGGACCAGCCTCGGCGGCCTGATCGACCGCAGCAACTGGATGAGCGACATCACCCAGCTCAACGCTGGCCTGACCAAATTGCGCGTGGTGCGCCTGCAATACATGCTGACCAACGGCGACGAAACCGCCGCGCAGAATGTGCAGACCACCCTGGAAAGTTTCGCTGCTCAGCAGCAGGCGCTGATCAGCAAATTCAAGAGTCCGGAGAACGTCAAACTGCTCAAGCAGCAAGCCGCGACCATCGCTGAATACCAGACCTCGCTGAACAAAATGCGCAACGCCTATCGAACCGGCAACAGCGCGCGCGACACCATGAGCGCCAACGCCCAGAACGCCTACAACCTGATCGAATCGATCAGCCAGCGCGTGCAGCAGATGGAGTTGAGCGATCAGCGTTTCGAGCAGTTCCAGGCGGTTACTGCCGCCAAGGAAGCGTTCATCCTCGCGCGCTATGAAGTGCGTGGTTACACCGCGACCAGCAACGCCGAGACCGAGCAGAAAGCCGTCGGCCAGATCGACGCGGCCATTGCCAGCCTCAAGCCGCTGAACGCGAAATTTGCCGCGACTCAGCAGGATGCCTTGCGCCAATTGGAAACCGCGCTGACCAGCTATCGCAGCGCGTTGATGGCGTACAAGAACGCCAACACCGAGGCCGTGCAGGCGCGTAAGGAAATGACCGATCAGGGCACCACCATCGTCGCCCTGAGCGAGCAGCTGTACCAGATCCAGCTCGATCGCCGTGATGCTGAAAGCGCTCAGGCGCGCACCTTTCAGTTGATCAGCACCTTGCTGGCGCTGCTGGTTGGCGTGATTGCAGCAGTGATCATCACCCGTCAGATCACCCGTCCGTTGCAGGAAACCCTGGCCGTGGTCGAGCGCATCGCCAGCGGCGACCTGACCCAGAACGTCACCGTCACCCGTCGCGACGAGCTCGGCGTGTTGCAGCAAGGCATCGCGCGCATGGGCGTGACCCTGCGTGATTTGATCAGTGGCATCCGCGACGGCGTCACCCAGATTGCCAGCGCCGCCGAAGAGTTGTCGGCTGTAACCGAGCAGACCAGCGCCGGTGTGAACAGCCAGAAAGTCGAGACCGATCAGGTCGCCACTGCCATGCACGAAATGACTGCCACCGTGCAGGAAGTTGCGCGCAATGCCGAGGAAGCGTCGCAAGCTGCCGCTGCGGCGGATGGCGAAGCCCGTGAAGGCGACAAGGTTGTGAATGAGGCCATCGCGCAGATCGAGCGTCTGGCCAGCGAAGTGGTGCGCTCGACCGAAGCGATGAGCGTGCTGCAACAGGAAAGCGACAAGATTGGTAGCGTCATGGACGTGATCAAGGCTGTCGCCGAACAGACCAACCTGCTCGCACTCAACGCCGCGATCGAAGCAGCGCGTGCCGGTGAAGCCGGGCGTGGGTTTGCCGTGGTGGCCGATGAGGTGCGCGGTTTGGCTCAGCGTACGCAGAAGTCGACTGAGGAAATCGAAGGTCTGGTGGCCGGTCTGCAGAACGGCACCCAGCAGGTTTCGGCGGTGATGAACAACAGCCGCGCGCTGACCGACAGCAGCGTCGCCCTGACGCGCAAGGCCGGCGCCTCGCTGGAAAACATCACCCGCACGGTGTCGAACATCCAGTCGATGAACCAGCAGATCGCCGCCGCTGCCGAACAGCAAAGCGCCGTGGCTGAAGAGATCAGCCGCAGCATCATCAACGTCCGCGACGTGTCCGAACAGACCGCAGCGGCGAGTGATGAGACGGCAGCGTCGAGTGTTGAACTGGCGCGGTTGGGTGGTCAGTTGCAGCAGATGGTCAGCCACTTCCGCGTTTGATGTTGGTTTTGCGCTGAGGCTGAAACCGAATCGCGGGCAAGCCCGCTCCCACAGGTTTTCGTGGTCGAGCACTGTTGATGTGTTCATCTCGATAACTGCGGGAGCGGGCTTGCCCGCGATGGCGGTGGGTCAATCAAATCCATGTTGCCTGACACTCCGCATTCGCGAGCAGGCTCGCTCCCACATTTGGATTTGTGTGACTCACCGGATTTTGAG
>NZ_RCNZ01000087.1:0-31622 GCF_004307525.1 Pseudomonas sp. Sample_21
GTTGGTTCGAGTCCAATCGCGCCTACCAAACAAAATCCGCTCTGCTGGGCGGTCTGGAAGGGCTCACCGAAAGGTGAGCCCTTTTTTGTTGTCTGCGATTTGCGCAACGCTTGGTCCCGGTCTTTTCCGCTTCGCTCTGATCAGCTCTCCATTCATTACTGTTTGCGCAAAATGATCAAGCGCCATTTTGGTGCATTCTTCTTCCATTTCGTTGTTGAAAACACCTGAATATCCAAAGGCTTACAGCTCTTTTTCTCCAACCGGTTATCGAAAAAGCCTTGTTGCATGTTGGGAATTTAAGTAACATGCGTTCCGCGTTCACCACCACGGTTTATGCATTTTTAAATCCCAAGCTTCCATCAGCTGCTTGGGATTTTTTTTGCCTGCGATTTGGCGTTTGGGCGCCTATTCCTCCATCACCTCCAAGCGAGGCGCGGTTTTTTCGTCTACTACTGACTGGCCGATTTTCAACTCTTTATAAGGGAGTGCGTCGATGCTGAGTCAGTGGGTCCTGGCCGCTATTCATCTATTCGCGTTTGCCTTGGCTTTCTGGGCGGCGCTGACGCGCGGCACAGCTTTCCGAAAGCTCTCGGCGGGCACGGGAGAGGTCAAGCGCGTTCTGCTCGCGGATAACCTTTGGGGGCTTTCAGCTTTGACGCTGCTTATCACCGGAGCAATGCGTGCGTTTGGTGGTTACGAGAAAGGCTCTGACTATTACCTGCATCAGCCGCTGTTTCATCTGAAGATGACGCTGTTCTTGCTGTTCTTGCTGATCCTGCTGATGGAGCTGGCACCGATGATTACGCTGATCAAATGGCGCATCGCATCCTCGCGCGGTGCGGCGCTTGATAGCGGACGTGCGAAGTTGTACGCGCGAATCAGTCATGTTGAAGCGCTGCTGCTGATCCTGATGATGGTCGCGGCGACAGGCATGGCGCGTGGCGTGATATTCGCTTAGAAGGCGAAATTCGCCGTGCTCTATCGGAAACGTCCGACAGCCAGCTCCAGGAGTGAAAGGTAATATCGGCGCAAGAAAGGAGGGAGGGGCAAGTGAAAGGAGTCAGCATGCTTCAGGCGCCGTGCCCAGCGGGGTGAAATGCGGATGGCTAAACGGCGCGTGAATCTTTAGCCAGTCTTGCGCGACGGCAATAGGACTGGCTACGTAATGCAAAGTGGCTCAGGGCGTTTGCGGCTTGTCCGGAGCGGTCAGGCCGGCCTGGATGCGTTGGTAAATTTCTTCACGGTGCACTGCCACGTTTTTCGGAGCGTTGATACCGATGCGGACTTGTTGGCCGCTGACTCCGAGGATGGTGATCGTGATGTCATCACCAATGTTTATGCTTTCACCGACTTTGCGGGTGAGTATCAGCATGGTCTTCTCCTTGATTGCTTTGTAGGGCACCTGATTCAGACAGTGCAGAGGTCGGTGGTATCTATAGATTAGTGCGAAGTCTCACGGTTTGGGTGCCTCTTTCTGACGCGCAGAAGCGGCATTAATTCCCAGGGCGTAACTATACAGAGGCTGCAATCATCATTCTCGTTGTTTTGTGCCCATTTTGCGGGGCTCGCGAAGTATTTTTGAATGATAAGATCGCCGCTTTACGAATTCCGAGGGAAGCGTTGTGTGCAAATTGGTTTGGCTGGTAGCGGCACTGGCATTGGCAGGCTGCGGTGAAGGCAAGAATGTAGATGCGCCAAAGCCTGAGGCAAAGGTAGCGGCAGCGCCGGCGGCCGCCGCGCCACAGTGGGATCTGGAAGTTCGGGGCGAGACCCCTCAGGCCGTCAGTGACCTGAGCGGCTGGTTGATCGAGCATGCTTTCGTTCCGACGGTCGTCAAGGACGGCAGCGGTAAAACACGAATTCTGATCGGTCCGTTCAATTCCCAGGCTGACGCCGAGGCGCGCAAGGTGCAGGTCGATGCAGCGCTGGTAAAAGCCAAGAAACAAAATATCGAATCGGTGGTGATCGAGCATCCGCTAACGCCATAAGCGAAGCGCCTTCAAAACACGCTGAACAGACATTAAAAAGGCCTCGAGCATAACGCTCGAGGCCTTTTTATTTCCGCTGCAATCAGCCGCAGGCTTTCAGATTTACCGAGCCGACAAACTCGTTGCCGCGCCCCATCACGCACGCCACGCTCTGGTTGCGCTGACGTTCCCAATCCTGCACTGGATAGGTCTTGTCCCACGCTTCGTACAACTGCCGATCCTGCTTCGATAGGCGCAGTCCGTATTGTTTGCTCATATAAAAATACGTGCGGGCGATCATGCCGCGAATCGAAGGGCGGGGCATGACCTTCTTGGCCTTGAAGTCGACCTGCGTCAGGCAGGAGCCATATTGGCCGGACTGCACCGGCAACCAGCCGTAGCTGAAGTTGCTGCGGTCACCGTTGACCTCATTATCCGATTGGGCCCTATATTGACATTTTGAGTTATTTTGCAAAAAAGCATTTATAATCAATAGGCTATATGATTTTTTATATTCGCTAAGCCCTAGAAAATCGTGTCAACGTTGACATTTTCGGTAGTCAGAAAAGGTCGGATTTTTCCCGACGAACGGTATGTGCTCTGTTAGCTTTTGTAAGCGGAAAAACTCAGGCGCCTCACCTCAATCACTTTCAAACAGCCTCAGTTGCTTCGAAATCTCATCTTCTCGAATGCCTTCACATTCTCTCCGCCTGTTTGCCCCGCAGCTTGTTCATTCCCCATCTAGGCAGTGAGTGACACGTGATCCAAATACTGGCTGCTTGCCAGCCTTTGCGTATATGCTCCGATCACTGCATCTCTAACAATCCCATGTTCTCGGGAATGGTGTCGGCCTCAGCAAGGCTGCAACGGATGCGACATTGCCCGCATTAACCTGCCGAGGCGAGCCACCTCTCCTACGGGTATAGGAGGGTGCTACGACATGGAGATTGCATGAGCTTTTTTTCGGACGAAGAAATCGATTCACTCAAGATCACTCGGATGATCCTGCACGTGGTGGGTACCAAGAACTTCGAGGCTCTACCGGAGCGTGCGCTGGAGGAGGAAGCGTTCTTTATCGGTAAAATTGTGGATATGGCTGCTGCGCCAGTGTTCATGTTCAAGGCTGTCTCTACGACGCGGAATGAAATTGAAGCGATTGCAACCGGGGCAACGCCGTTTGTCATAGGTGCTCAGAGCCTCGCTGCTAGCTTTAACCGGGCACATGTCGTCGGCAGCGCTGACGGGGTTTTGTTGATGTTCGAGCTGTCGGCCAAAGACCCCAGTGTGAAGATTTATAGCTTGATCAAGTACGACTATAAGCTGGCCCTGGAGCAAAACGACGGAGCTCCAGGCAATAAGCTGCGCCGAATCGTGAACGCCTTGGTAGACGAAAAGAAAGCTATCCAGAAGACGGCGCTCGTCCGTGTGGTTAACGGTGTTGCAGACAAGAATGTTTCGGCCACTGATCGTACGAAGCATGGCGTAGATCTGGCAGATTACTTCACCGACTTTCTGTCGGTGACTAGGGATGTCTCCGACACGGAGTTGAGCGAGCTTACCCGTAAAGTGCTCAAAGGGGCGCTTCAAGCCTGTATCGAGCACCTTCCTGGCAAAAATGTGGCCAAGGCCCTGAAGAAAGCACAAGCAAGCCTGGGGAATCGGGCTCTAATCGATGAAGATGCGATCGTGGAGGCGGTGATGCTGGCTGCTGGTCACCCAGGGGATGACAAGATTGCTGGTCGCCTTGAGAAAGAGACTCGCACGCGCGTTAGAAAAAGCAAGTTGCATGAGCTCAGCTTCAAGCCTGATCGCAAGATCCTCCGGCAGCCGTATATGCGCAAGATCGTTACGACCGAAGGCGTCACCATCCTATTCCCCGACAGGGCTGAAAACCCGAACGTAAAGGTCGTGGAGCTGGAAGGGGGCAAGGTGCAAATCATCGTGGATACCGACAGAGTCACGGAGGACAGCGTTGTCACACCAAAAGCTGGCCAACCTACTTAACGATCTGTCACGTACGCGTCAGGCGCTGATCACTGAGGGGAATGCCACTCTCATTGTGTCTGACCTAACTGCTGATGCAGCTCGGTCAATCGCTCAAGTCGCTTCCGCTGCCGCCTGGTCGATCTCCCTGTATGACAGCGCTGGTGGCGAAGCCGAGATAGAGGAGGGGGATGAGGCTTTCGGGCCGTTTCGCGCTGAGCTCGTGAAACCGCTTCCGGAGGAGCATGATCGGACTGCGGTTTTATACGTGGCCACAGAGGCGGGATTCAGAGCTTTCCTCGAAAAGGGTCATTCGGCATCACGATGGTACGTTCTTGGCCTGCTGAAATCCTTCAACACCCGTGCTCGAACGTATGCCGACTGGGGTGTTGAAGTGCTCTATGTGGAGTCTCTAGCAACGAAGTCGCCCCGGCTTTTGGTGAAAGAGTCAGCCGACGTCCGCACCGTGCCCGAGGATGTTCGCCACTGGTTGCTCGCTGATGGCCATGAGCTCGATGAAGCTGATCCGTTGCATATTGTCTGGGCAACTCAGGCCTTCGACGCCCTAAGCCGGTGTTTCGCGAACGAGATTGATGCGACCGGGAGCAAGCTTAGTTTCAGAGGGCCACCTAAGCTAAACCTCACACTCCCGAAAGCGATCAATGACGCCCCGCAGATCACGCTGAACGACTTCAAGGTCGTACAGGATGCTGCGGTTTGGGTGTACGAAAATGCGCGTGAAGCCGAAGTGAAGCATATCCTGCTGTCTGCTGAGATTGCTCGATCGGGTAGGGCGGATGGAGAGGCGCTTCAGTATTTCAGAGAGAACCTTGCTGCTGCGCTGGATTGCGGCAAGATTGCTTATCAGATGGCGATCTCTGAGATCACCAAGGACACCCTCAAATCTTTAGGAGACCTCCGCAAGGCCGTCACTGAAGAAACTTCCAAAGCGACAGATGCGACCCGTCAGGCGATCGCAGCGATTTCGACAGCGCTGACTGTGGGCTTGGGCTTGATCGCTGCGCGACTAACTCTCCAGATCAACCCATACCTTGTTTCACTGGTAATGGCGGTTGCATTCGGCTACACGACGCTGAACGTGATGTCGGGTCGTAAATTCATAAACATTCAGCGGCAGTTACGCCAGGACTGGCAATCGAAACTGTATCGTTTCCTCTCGGAATCCGAATACAAAAAGATGGTCGGCGATCCTATTGAACAGGCCGAGAGCTTCTTTTACAGGATCAGTTGCCAGGGTCTCCTGATGCTCGGGGCTGCAGCGATAGGTATTGCAGTCTTTGCCTTCCTCTACGCCCCGCCTCCATTGGCATCACCGGTAGCAACTGTGGCGCCCCATATTTCAGCACCCGTACCTGCAAACCCGCCAGCAACAATTAGAGAGACGATATCCCAGCCTAAGCTAATGCCAGAACATTCAGCTCCGACGAATCCAACTGAAAAATAAGGAGCCACTATTCGAACGTTGGCCGAGAGATTTTTGCTGTGGCCACAGTGAAAAGCGAGGCGTGAGTGATGGAGTGGCGAGGTTTCTGGTGCGATAGGTTTTGCGAGGTTTTCTGATTTTCTTGAAATTGACACACCCTTTTTGTTCAGATCTATATCGCGTCCGTACCTCGGATGAACCTTCTCCATTTTTTTGGCAATCGGCCAGCCTAAGTGCATCGCTTTGGATAACGGAGTTTGTTAAGTCCGGGAGCATGTGCGAAAGGATTGGGGTGACCAATGCGAAGTTTGAGCATGATACAGACGATACTGGGCCAACCGCTCAGCCACTTCAGTTCTGCTGGCAGTATGCTACCTTTGGCTTCTCTCACGGATGGCGAGGACGAAAGCAATGGTCACAGGCAAGTCAATCAATAGCGTCAACAGAATCATCGCGCACTCGCATGGTGCTCGCGAGATGCTGTTTGTGATTCAGCGAGACAAAGTCGATCAAGACCTCCAGGCGCGGCTGGCGATTGCTCACCTCGAAAAAGACGGTGATTCGATCCTTCCTGCGGTGATTGGAAAAATCAGCGAATTCAATGCCCGCGGCAAGGAGATTAAACGGCGAGATCTCCCGCTAATAAAAAAATCAGTGCCGCAGTACCGAAGCTGGAAAGACTGGCATGGTCAAGAGCACAGTGGTGTGCAGATTCGAACAATGGATGTGTACCCCGTCGACTTTTTTCGCCCGCCCATGGAGCACCTTTTTCTAAGCGTCATCGATGGGAAAGAGTACATCGTGACTCGCCGAGTGGAAGTCGATGAGCCGCCCGCAGTGCTTGTTCACCTGGCGAACCTCATGCTTGAATTCTTCCAGGAGTTTGAGATCTTCGACGTTGAGCGTCAGCGCATCGCGAAGGTGCAGGCACGTCAGTTGCAGTGGGATTTGCTTCCCCCTGGTAAATACCCTTGGAAGAGCGCTGAAGCCATCGTAAGACCCTATCTGGCCGGTCTGCGGGCGTCAGAGCAGGGAGTGATTGAACACAGGATCAGAGAGATCACTCGATTCGAGCCTGATTTCTTCGCGACGGGCCGAGGGGGCTATCAAGGCTACTTCGTCTTTGGTTTTTCCAAGCGTGGGATTTATCTCCTTGAGAGCTCACATTTGGATAACGCCACTTATAAGTTTGGTGAGGATTGGGAAGTCCTATCGACCCTGACCAAAGACGAGATCATAAACGGCGATCACGACCATCAACGTTTCATCCACGATAAAACCTGGGGACGTAAGATCCGCCAGATGCTCGCATACGCTTAGCGGCAAATTACTTCTGTCATGTTCTACAAAAAATCAGCCTCCCGAGTCGTAATGGCCTAGTGGTCACTGGATTCTGAATGTAATCAATCGCGTCGGTAATGGTCGCGCGATCGCGCCCGAAATGTACCGCTGGATTGATTGAGCTTTTGATTGGGATAGGAGCGTGTTTCCTTCCGTACCGCTGGCCTCACATGGAAAGGATTCTACTTTGAAGCTTCAGTTCATTCGCATCTGTGGTTTTCAGTCGTTTGGTGCGGAACCAGTCACCGTTGATTTGGCCGACCTCACATTTCTGATTGGGCCCAACGGCTCCGGTAAGACAGCGACTCTCCAAGCGCTTTGTCGCCTCTTTTCGTTTGACCCCAATCAGCGGCGATTGCGTAAATCGGATTTCTTCGTCCCGCACGATGAGACGGAGGCCCCAGATCAGCGAGAGCTATGGGTCGAAGCCGAGTTCACCTTTCCCGAACTCAGTGACGACGAGAATGAACACCCGACGATTCCAACGCACTTTGGGCACATGCGCCTCGATACCCCGGATGGTGTGCCTCGGGTCAGATACCGCCTGGATGCGACCATTGGCATTGACGATGAAATCGAGCAGAGCCTTTTGTACGTCTTGGACGTGGATGAAGATGACGCTCCCGTCGACACCGCCCCGGTGCCCAGAGACGAGCGAAACTTCATTCAGGTTCATTACCTTCCAGCTCGCCGGGATCCGGCTGACCACATCGCCTATGGTGCGAACGCCTTGCTAGGGCGTTTGCTTCGAGCAGTTAACTGGACTGAGCAGCGTGAGACGATCCAGCAGCTCACTACGGATATTTCCCAGAGCCTGACTCAAAATGAATCTGTGCTGAGCCTCAGTGCCGGCTTGACCAAGACTTGGAAAGAGCTCCACAAGGGACAGTTTTTCACGCAGCCTAGCGTTACATTCATGGCCAACGAAATTGAGTCGCTGCTGCGTCATCTTTCGGTGTCGTTCTCTCCAGGTCATGGCGAGCAGTTGGTCGATTTTTCAAGGCTCAGCGATGGCCAAAAGTCGATGCTCTACCTCTCGCTGGTTCTATCGTCCCAGGCTGTTGGACGAGCGGTGCTGCATGGCGATGACGACTCCTTTGACGCTGAGAAACTTCGCCCGGCGGTGTTCACCATCGTTGCCCTGGAAGAGCCAGAGAACAGTTTGTCGCCTCATTATCTGGGGCGAATTGTGTCATCCCTAAAAGGGTTGGTCGGCGACTCCAAATTCGCCGATTCCCAAGCTCTGATTGCGACACATGCACCTTCGATGCTTCGGCGCGTAGAACCTTCAGCCATTAGATATCTGAGATTGGACGAGTCGCGCTGCACCGTGGTGACGAAGATACTAATGCCACCCAATGAGAAGGGCGAGGCATACAAGTTTGTGAGGGAGGCAGTGCAGGCCTATCCAGAGGTCTATTTTTCCCGCCTGGTGATCTTGGGGGAGGGCGATAGTGAGGAGATAGTCTTACCCCGACTGCTCGCTGCAAAGAAGCTCGTAGTCGATGAGGCAGCTATTACCATTGCCCCGCTAGGTGGTCGTCATATCAACCACTTCTGGAGGCTGCTCAGTGGCCTCAAGATTCCTTACGTCACGCTCTTGGATCTGGATGTGGCGCGCTTCGGTGGAGGATGGGGACGTATTAAATACGTCGCGACAGAGATGAAAAAGCATCGCCCAGGCGATCTATACCTGACTGACGATGAACTCAAAAATCTACCCGCATGGAATGATCAGACCCATAAACTTCTGCAGATTGAGAAGAATCCGAAATACAAATCCTGCATAGCGAATTTGGAGCCGCTGGGCGTATTTTTCTCAGCGCCAATGGATCTGGATTTTTCTATGCTTAGGGCCTATCCCGCAGCGTACGGGGTAGCCCCTGAAGATCTGGTTGTTCCGAAACTGGGCCAAACCAAGTCCGTGCTGGGCGATAGTCATCACGATCGTTTCCAATACTCATTGATCGAGCGAAAGCACTTTGTCGCCTACCACAAGCGCTTCAAGCTTGATAGCAAGCCCAAGTCGCATATCGAAGCGCTTTCCAAACTTACTGACGATCAGTTGATAGCCAAGATGCCCGCATCTCTAAATCGTCTGGCAGACTTTGTCTTCGCCAAGATCGAAGGGCTATCGGAATGATTTCGCCGGAGGATTGGAAGCCCTCCGAAGGCATTGTTTTGGAGCCAAATGCGGAGGCAGCTGTCAGAGAGGTCAAACGGTGCGTGGCGCTGACTGCTGGCCCGGGCGCCGGTAAGTCTGAACTGCTTGCCCAGCGCGCTGACTTCCTACTGACCACGGGGGTATGTCGTTACCCGAAGAGGATATTGGCCATCGCGTTCAAGGTGGATGCGAGCAATAACCTCAAAGAGCGGGTGTGGCGGCGTTGCGGGCCCGACTATGCAGGCCGGTTCGACAGCTACACGTTCCATGGCTTCGCAAAGCGAATTATCGAGCGATTTCGGCCTGTTCTGACCGGCGACGATGCGCTGGATGCTGGCTTTCGAGTGGTACCTAAGGGGAAGGCCCACCCTGTCCAGACTGAATTTGGACTGCTGATTCCGTTGGCCCTGAAGATCCTCGACGTCTATCCCATGGCAGCTAATGCCATCAGGCAAACCTACAGTGATGTGTTCCTCGATGAGTTCCAAGATTGCACGGAGGAACAGTACGCACTGGTCAGCAAGATCTTTGTCGGCACGGCGCGCCGGGTCACTGCGGTCGGGGATGTGAAACAGAAAATCATGGGCTGGGCCGGCGCGCTCGACGGCGTATTCGGAAAGTTTGAAGCAGATTTTGCAGCCAGCCATCTAAACATCTACCGCAATTTTCGCTCGCAACCTCAGCTTCTCAGGCTGCAGAACGACCTCATCAAAGTGCTCGATCCCGGTTCTGAAATGCCCGCAGAGCTATTGGGCGGTGAGGGCGGCGAGATCCTGCTTCAGTCTTTCAAGGACTGCACCGACGAGGCCTGCAGTCTTGCCGATCAAATCAACACCTGGATCAACGTCGAGGGTGTGGCGCCCTCCGAAATTGCGTTGTTGGTCAGGAGTTATCCTGAGGCTTACACCGTCCGGTTGACCTCTGCGCTTGATGGACTTGGTATCGCCTATCGCAACGAAAATCAGATGCAGGACATCACCACCGAGCCCATTGCCTTGGTCGTCGTGGACTTCCTGCTGTGCCTTTATGGTTCGCGGGAGCCGAAAGCCTGGACGCGGTTGTTGAGGCGGATCATTCCAGCCGATGACGACGACCACGGGGGCTCCGTGCGAAACGGTTGGAACAGGTTCATCAAGGAGGCACGCAAGACCGCTGCCGAGGATCTCGCCGCAAAAAACTATGCTCAGAGGTGGACGCTACTGAAAGAGTTTCTGTCCATGGTGGGTGTGAGCCTGCTGACGGGCCTTTCCCATGATTACGAGTCGCGTGATCGTTTGAAGGAGATCATCCGTGAGCTCAAGAAACATATTGATGCTGCACTAGACCAGGAGCCTGACCTGCTCAAAGCTCTTGCCCAGCTGTCTGATGACCAGTCAATCCGCATCCTGACCGTTCACAAGAGCAAGGGCCTTGAGTTTGATTCGGTCATATTGCTAGGTCTGGAGAATGAGGCCTATTGGGGCAACGACACCCGAGAAGTTCGATGCACGTTCTTCGTGGGTATTTCCCGTGCCAAGAGGCGTCTTGTGGTCACAACGGCTAAGACAAGAGACAAACTCGCTGACATCAGCAGTTGGAAAACCGTGCGTAGGCCACATGAAGAGTTTCTTGGCTACGTTGAGAAATGGCAAACACCTGCGTGGTGACTGCGAAGTACACACGAGAGATGGAGCCCCCAGTTCCAACGTCTTCAAGTGAAAAATATGACCCGTTGCGAGAGCCCACTCTGGATCAGATACTCATCTCCCACAAGTTGCGGATGATAGCCCGGGTGCCCCGGAAAGTCGGCAGGGTGTCCTGCGACCGCTCGACCTTTGAGATCAGGCATGTCTAGCAAGGTGCCAAGCGTTGTTAGCAGTGTGAAATCCAATACTTCATAAGTAGGCAGCGTAAGCCAGGCATGTAGATCAATGTGCGCGAGTGGCTGCTTGTTCCTAGCCAACCGTTTTAGTTCCGCCACCTCCGTGTGAAAGATAGGCCCTTTTCCGTCTTCTTGCACATATCCCAGTGTGTAGAACAAAGGAACACCAAGCAGTTCTTGGAGAGGCTCCTGCAGGCTACTTGTGACCTGGAAGCACCTCTGGGAGAAGTCCTCATAGCCACAGCCGTCTAGCTCAGAAATCCAACACTCTTGAATCAGGGGCATCACATCTTCGGTCAGGAGCCGCCCCGGCAGAGCTGTAAAGGCTGGTGGGTTTAGCTTCCATTTCTTTGTGCGAAGTAGGCTGGCATTAAATTCCTGCTCGTAGCCAGTTGCTTGGGTGGTTTTTTGCCAAAATAATCTGGAGAGAAATGTCACGTGTAATCCTTTGCGGTGTATGCAATAGCCGATAGTCGTATACTCCGTAACCGATCGGCGTTCTAGTGCTTTATGTGGTACGTACTGCGTTTCCTACTTCCGTGAGTGGCACGGTCTTAGAGCTTCAAGCTGTGAAACACACGCTCCATCGGCGCATTGTTCCAACAGTTGCCACGACGGCTCATGCTTTGGCGTATACTGTAACGTCAGAGACGTTGGCGATACTGATGGCTGTCAATTGCGACCCTGATCCGAGTGGAACAGCAGCCCTTTAGCCTGCCACGCTATTCGTAAGCCATGTCCAATGCCTTGATAACCATATCCCCACTCGACTTTTTCGAAAGCGCCAAGCCTTCCACTCGGCGCGCCACGATACTGCGGCTATGGACTCTGTCTTTGTCGGTGTCAGCTGCACGGATCGAACTTCGGCTCTAGATAGATCTACTGGTGCAGACCGTACCAATTCAACCACGGACAAGCCCCAGCTCAGGCCGAGGAAAAATTCAGAGTCGTGTCCGATCCGAGAATAGTTGACCACTACAATGAGAAGCAGGTCTCTGAAATAGTTGAAGTAGTGGCTATTTGCTCTTAGTATTGCTAGATCTAGGAGGGTCTTTGCTGGTGACTTTTAGTCAAAGAGCTCAAAGCGTTGCTGGAACGGAATAATCTGAATCGTCGAGCAGTTAAGAATTAATATGGCTAGTGATATCTGGAGTTTGATACTCAATGTTGTGGCATCATTCATTTATGCAGGAATTATGTCTCTCTGGGGGGGGAGAAGGAGGCGGACTATCCAGAAACCTATCTCAAGCCAGAATGCAACGACAGCTGAGACAATTGAACCAATCGCGCCTGCTGGAATTATGGAGACAGACCGACGATTGAATAATCGTCAAAAGGCTGATGAAGCAGCGTACAAATTCGTTTTCTATCTAGTGACATTTGGAATGCTCTACCTGTCAATTTCTACTCCGCCAGTATTTAAGGCGCTATTTTCGAGTAAAGATATTTACCTAAGCAGCGCCCGCTTTATTGGAGAGTATCTACCTGAGATTCCTGTTGCTAAAACTAATCTCCAGCTTGCTTTTTTTCTGATTTCAGCACTGCTCTATGTTCCTTTGCTTCTTGTTTCTGAGTTTTTAGCTGAATTGATCGCGCCGCTGGTCGATTCCTTCAAAGAGGTGACGGATCGCATTTTTGTAGCGATAACAATGCTAGTGTCAGTTTTGCTCTGTATTCCAGTGGCAGCGTTTTCTGTCTGGTTGTTTTTTGACAAAACCTATGCGGACTCTCTTTTGAGTGTTTTGTTTTTTGCGGCGCTCCCATTCATTTTTCAACAGGCGCAATCAGGGCGTCGCTAAACGTGCCTATTTTGGGACGTTAGTCATTAGACTGAATGGATGTATTCTCAATTCACTGCAAGCTAAATTCGACATTGCCAGCAGACCACAACGAAGTACAGCCACCGATCTCAATTCACATTTGATGCTATAGGTTTGGCTACCGACATTTCGGCGCTGCTAAGAGCCCTTGCGGATGCTCCTGCTTGCCCGGAGCGTCTGCAGGATAGACTGAAGCGTCACGCGGGTTGCCTCATCGATACGCGTTCATGGATTCCAGAAGACAAGAATTCTGTGACCTTTGTTGAGAATTTCGCGCTAACCGAATGCCTGTTTGAGGCAGCGTTGGAAAGCTTCAGGCGTGGCGATGATGACCTCCATACCAAGTCCAGAAGACTCTTATTAGGGTGGGGGAAAAAGGTGGTAGGCACGAAACCGGGTGGGAGATTCTGGAGTCTGTTGTGAAAGGGCTGACAGCTTTGGCACTCGTCGATGAGGCCGAGGGCAGTTTGATCAACATTAAGGTCGAGCTCAGCGCGATGCTCGCCAGCGAGGGAGCTCCCTCTCAAGAAATACGTCAACGAGTGGCTGGTCGCTTAACCGAACGCGCTCATAGTCACCGAGGCGATAACGGATTTCGTTCCATTGATCGTGTTCTGGGCCAGCAATCGCCGAACCGCGGTATGCGTCCGGCAAAGTCATCTAGCATAAGTTTGCCAGCTAGGCGAAACCTCAGGAACTCAGTCCCAAAGAGGCTGCATGCTAGGTCTTGTATAACCCCAAACGCGTGGCACTCCATCCTCTAGAGAAAAGGGAAGGTTGTGCTTTCTTAGCGTGGAGAGTAGCCAATCCAGTGAAACCGCTCTGAGTTCGATCCACTCAATTTCTGCTACCGGATGGATGTGGTAATGCCATTCTCGCTCCCAATCTGTGCAGTAATCGCTTGGAGCTAAGGTACTGTGCAATCTGAACTCTGGCTTCATTTGCGGGGCGTTAATCATTGCGTTGATCAGCTCGGCCCATTTGGTGTTGTTCATGACGGGAAAAATGATGCCCGCAGTCAGCAGCCTGCGAATTTTCGCTTTTGTAATCTCGTCGAGTTCAGGCAGCTGATACATAAGACTCGCGCAATTGTATGAAGTGAGAACAGTCTAACCCAACACACCTTGCGTGATTAAACGGGCGCCCACCTGTGTGGCAGCAACTCAGTAATCTCACTCATCCGCTGCGTCGGCAGGCGATTGAGGACATCTTTCAAGTACGCATACGGATCATGTCCATTGAGCCTTGCCGACTGGATCAAACTCATGATCGCAGCTGCACGTTTACCGCTGCGTAAAGAGCCCGCGAACAACCAGTTCGAACGCCCAAGTGCCCAAGGCCGGATTTGGTTTTCGCACCAATTATTGTCAATTGGGACGGCCCCATCATCGAGATAGCGCGTCAGCGCTATCCAGCGTTTGAGGCTGTAATCCAAAGCCTTGGCAATGGCCGATCCCTCAGGTACAAGCTGCCTCTGGGCGATCATCCAGGTATGAAGTGCGTCGATGATTGGCGCTGCTTTCTCTCGCCGTATTCGCTGTCGATCGCCCGGTTCCAGCTCGCGGACTTCTCGCTCAACTTCGTATAAAGCTGCGATGTAGTGCAATGCCTTTTCGGCGATCTGGCTCTTGTTGGTCGCGTGCAAGTCGAAGAACTTGCGTCGTGCATGGGCCATGCAGCCGAGCTCCGTAACACCCAGTTCAAATCCTGCTTTGTAGCCAGCGAAGTCATCGCACACCAGCTTCCCGTTCCAGTGGCCGAGGAAGTTCTGGGCATGTTCGCCAGCACGGCTCTGACTGAAGTCATAAATGACGGCCGCCAAATCGGAGAACTGGCTGGTGGCATAAGCCCAGACATAAGCGCGATGAGTTTTCTTCGCGCCTGGCGTCAGCATTTGTACCGGGGTTTCGTCGGCGTGGACGACACCATGCGTCAGCACGGCTTACGAACCGCGTGCGTGAGTCGCTGCTTGAGGTAGCGCAAGTTTTAGCCGGTGAGCCGCTGCCGGCGGGGCTATAAAGGGTTAGGCAAGTTTCAGTCCAGCACTTGGCTAACGACCGTCTGCGCGTACCTCATCACCCGGCTGGACACGTTAAATAGGTCGAAAGCTGTCACTTGGTGCTTTTCGCCTAAGTCAAAAATTTCGTCCAGCTTGTGCTCCTTGCCCGTACCCGGATCTGGATACCGGCCTGCCCAGCTAACGAAGTGGCTGAGTCCCAGCAGAATTGCTTTGTCTTTTTTTGAGAGGTCAGGCAGGGACGAGGCCAAGTCATCAAGGCGATGATGCATGGTCTTCTTGCCCATCTGGGTGTAACCCTCAATCCCGTTCTCGACGATGATCATTGCCTTGAGACTGACTTCGAGGCTGTAGCCAATAAGCATCATGGCAATCGCGCAATATTGACTCTCACAGACCGCGCGGACGGACAGCGGCATCTCTGCAAAGCTTTGCCCCTTTAGAAGCACCGCTGACGCCGCCTCAGACATAGCATGCGCTTGAGTCATCCAGAGCACTGGGTTCTTCAACTGTTCGCTCAACGGCGTAACGGACGGATCGATAGGGTAGCCGGCGTATAAACTCGCGGTCTCCCATTTCATCGCACCGAGCGCGCTATGTGCAAAAGGGTCTTGAGCAAAGTTTTCTCTTCCCGGAGGGAGCAAGGTACGTTGTCTAGCCATGTTTCAGGGACGTCCTTTGAGTTTTGATTGGCGTGTTGAGACACTGGTTGGGAGGTCTTCAGCTGGCACTGACCGTTCCCAAAGAAAGCCCACGGTTGATCGACTCATCCCCAGCCGCCTGGCGGTCTCTGCCTTGCTCAAGCCATTCTCTTTACACTCCAGCACATTTTTCAGCTTGATCAGATTCACTGGTCGAGCGGCAGGCCGCTTCACTAGATCAAATCCAGCAAGATGCGCGGCGATGTCAGCATCACTGACGCGTTCTTGGAGAGCGTCCAATTCCCCGGCGGCTTTTGCGAGCAAAGTAGAGGAGGGCGTCTTGTTATGAGTCGAGAGAATTAGTGCCATGAAAGCCAAAGGGCTCATGCCAAGAGCCTCGGCAAGTTCTACAAATTTATCAATAGTGGGGCTGCTTTCGGCGTTCTCGATTTTGCTCAGGTATGTGCGCGATGCTGCATGGGCAAGGTTTTCCTGAGTGAAGCCTAGATTCCCTCGAACTGCTCGAACGACCGCTGCCAGTGCTGGCTTCAACAAGATGATGTCCTCAAAAGAGAGGATGTAGCCATGTTGCCGTGTACAGTTACACGTCATATGATGTATAAAACTGGACGACGTGCTGGCGGTGATCTCGCTTGCGCTGGCCGGCGCACCAATCAGCAGCGTGGTAGGACACGGCGGGCTCAGCATCCACAGCCCTGGGTACAGTTTGCGTACGCAGCGTGACTGCGGTTGGAGGCTCACTCAATTCCTCCAATTATTTACTAAATCGCACTGGGTACTGGGGGCCTACTGGAAGGCAGGTCGGAGTAATCGCTCGTCGTTCGTATAGTTTCATCAATTGTCGAGAATCAAGCAGATGTTCAATTGTGATTGTGCGCGAGACCGCCGGATGGCCGAGGAACACCAGAGCGCCTTACAAGGCTTGCCTCCAGAAGTCGTCCGGGCTCAGCACGTCGATTGGTCGGTCGGTGTCGACGCATTCCTATTCGGCGCCGCGAGAGTGGGGGAGCGCTATGTCGCGCTTGTCTACAGCGACCAATCGGGCGTGTCGAAAAACGGTATGACAATCGCGACACCTCCCGTGCGGTGTATCGCCGAGAAGGACGGCTTCAAGCTGGTTCGCAGTGTCGGAGGAGATCATTACGTGATCACAAGCGAGCACGATTGTTGAAGGCCCCGACTGTCTTCAGCCCGATCGGAGACGAAAAGGACAATAACCCGAACTTCGTTTTCAAACATGTACCGCTTGAACGACGCCATCACGAAGCGTTTGATGGTTATTCAGATAGCCGCGCCTGCCGAAAACCGATGCGCTTAAGGATGAAAAATGGCTGACCTCGAAAAAATAACCGTGACTATCAAGAATTATGACGTCCAAGCGCAAGGCGATCTTGATGCTCTTTACAGTCGAGTGAGACTTGAAGATGTAAATGGAGAAACATTCTATTTTAAACAGGTGGTTGTTCCGAAATACCTGAAAATTCACGGTGCGATGGCGACCGAGACTCCACGAACCTGGTATTTCAAAAGAATCTCCAAAAAGACCATTGTGGTGCTGGCTTTTGAAAACAAAAACGGAAAAGTTGAATACGATCTGGATGACATTCGATTGATCGCTAGATCGACAATATTGAAAGGCGTGGTGTTCTCGCTCGGCTCCATCCCAGCGGCCATTATTGCAGCTACGGCCACATTTGGTCTTGGGTTAGCGATCATGCCTATGGGCCTCTGGTACGGCTACAGGAACATTTTCATGCTTCCAGCGATGCTGAGTCGCAAGACACTCCTTAACGATTTTGCGCAGCACGGAATCAAAGTTCGTTAATTTCCGCGAATGTCGTTTGGATATGCGTTTCGGTTGCGGTAGTCGAGAGGCCGCTAACTTATGAAGCTGATCTCCTTGTCTCCCGTCCGACCTTCGCTTGTGTGGCGTAGCCTGGGCTTGCAATCCATGTATAAGGCTAACAGACAACTGCGCAGCACCCATTCAACTAACCAAGAGTACTTACGTGCTCCCAAGGCGTCGTGATGAGTGATATCTGGCTACGAGAACGAGAACGAAGGAAGGCGCTATGGCAGCTCGCTGAACTGGTACCAGGCGATAAAAGCGCACGAGCGATCCTGGAACGATTGGATGAGCTTGAACGACTTGATCATGAAGTTCCATTGAGCGCCTGCCATCTTGACCACGCTGAACTGGTTCGGCTGCCTAGGGAGGCTCATCCCGTAGGGTGCTGGATTATCCGGGAAGCAGATATCCCAGAACCTTGGAGATCCCGCTTCGCGGTGGCTCTGGGGCCAGCAGGTCGCGTGGAGGCAGGATTCTATTGGCATGATTGGACTGATTTTCTAGAGGCTTGGGAGCGCGACGACGCGCACGTGGAACAACATCGATTGGCACTCGATGACGAATAACAGCAATTTCCCGAATGCCCACGATGCTATTCCAGTGGGTCAGAGTGGTCTCTTGCGCGTTGAAACCAGGGAATTAGTCAGCGGGAGAGGAATGATGGAGCAGCACGTAAGAACGCTGGGCCGTGACAACATATCAGAAATCGAATCTGTTGAACGACTAGTGAAGTCAATTGGCGCAGAAGCATTTGAGGCGGACGTCCGACGTCTGTCGCATCTTCACAAGGTCGATACCGAGTCAGCTATCCAATCGATCAGCCGCCTCACCCATCCCTCCCTAATAGGGATGAGCGAGACACCCTTCCAAATTTTCCAACGGCTGTGTGACGACCTAGTGTTACGAGCGCCGTCGTTGCTTCAGCGCCCAAGTTATCGATACAGAAATAGTGATAACACAGCAGTCCCTTTTGAACTCTGGTTGAGCATCGTTCGGCATGCCCGAGAGCATTTTGACCCAGCAGGTTTGGATGCGGATTTTTTGGTCGCGAGGATGCGGGAGGGACGTTCGAACAAGGAGGCCTTCGATGCCCTTATTGCTTCGAAGCGCCCCAAATGATGGCAGACACCGACTCCAGGCGATAAGCACTCGATATTCGTCACGCCCTCATGCCATGACTACGCCTTTGAGGTTGATCAGAAAGGTTACCTCCCGCGTTGCAATGGCGTGATGACGATTCCCAGAACGCCTCCGCAGCACCTTCTTGGGATAGCTTCTGGTCGTGCCCAGAGTACAGGGCGCTGGCAAAATGAGCGTTTGGCTAGTCCACATGGGGTAATTTGCACCGATGATGGCTGTAAGTCGATTGGCAAGTGTCCAACAAAAGCGGACGCTCTCAGACAGCTCACTAGCTGGTTCTGAGTATCTCCGCAGTTCGACGCGCCATCGCAACAGGTCGATTTTCAACAGCCTCGTTTGGATGCCAAGCGCTTTAGATACCGGTCGTCTACGCTTCCGAAACAACGATAGCTGACGGTGTCATAATGATGTCATGTTGGGAGCGTCGATGCTCTTACTCACTTAATCAAAAAATGCGTGCCATCATGCCTTCGACCGACGATTTCCGATTCAACGCCCATCATCGCTTGCTAGATCTCGACGCAGCCACAAACCAACTCATGATGCTTGTCGTCTCGCGCGAGATGACAGGCAGCTGCTGGGATGAAGCTGTGTCCCGTCACGCGCAAGCTTACGCAGCCTGGGCCTCCATACTCACTGGCATTCAAACCGATCCGCTGCCTGTCCTTGATGGTCGTCCGGTAGAAGGGAACAGCTCTACGGCTAAGTAGCATCCAACGCTCGAAGATCTTCAGAAGCCTCCCTTTAACCGGGGCGAAACAGCTTTTGTTGGCAAGAATCGTCATGAGCCTTCCGTGATAGGTGGAGAGTGACCAGCGTTCGGCTACAGTGCAAGGACTGCAGGGAGTGACGTATGAGCTGTTCAATTTGTGGGGCGTCGGCTGGGGTGCTGGAACCCAACTTCCATGGTGTGATAGTTGAGCGTTGAGTGCGGTAGCTAGGTTGTAAGCGCCGACGGTCTCAAAAAGAAGGAGTTCTGGGGAAAGATAGTGACCGTCCAGGCGACAAGGCTGTGGCTCGTTAGTCAGAGGCTGGGGCACCACCATAGGCCGGTGATTACTGCCGATACCGTACGCTGGGAAAATAACTCAATCGACAGGTGCGGGAAGTCTCAAAACTTTAGGGTGCGCGAGACCATCCTATGACTACCTGCAGATAGGACATCAGCGGGTTTGTTCGCGGCGACAGCAATCGAGCCAATGCGCTCGTTGGAGCTAACTCGAAACGCGGAGCTGCTTATCGGAGTAAGCGTTACCCGAATCGCTGGCGGCAGGTCGATGCGCGTAAATGCACCATTCATGCTCACTCCCATGTCCAGCCGTTGAGGTTGGCCGGTGGCTCAAGCGGCAGTTCGTACTGCTCAACATCGATTAGCAACCATCCGCCGGCCGGCTCGTTGCTGCCGTCGACAATCGGCCCTTGCAGCACCAGACCGCTGGGCAAGATCACCTGAATGGCATTGGCTTGCATGGGGCCTTGCAGGTAGCGGTCAAATTCAAGGCGAAAACGCTGCGGGCCGACGTTGAGAACGCGCACGTTTAATTCGTAGGTGGTCAGCTTGTTTGGAGACTGCTCCAGGTATAGGGCTAACACGCCAACGGTTGCCAAGCCTTCATAGGCGCAAGACATAAGTCTGTTCCTGATCACGTTAGAACGGCTTGGCCGGATGCCAAAGCGTTATGGGATGGTAGACACAGTCCCCGTGTACGTGGTTTCCAATGTCGCAAAAAAAAGCCCCCGCTCTGGCTGAAAACTTGGGGCCGATTGGATTCACTGGTGGCTAAAAGCGGTAACAGGTCATGATCGGTCATCCGTACATTCTCCCGCTTGAAACCGACCGATGGTTATTCCAGTCACGGCACTGAATTGAACCAGCCTTTTTCTGGAGCAATCCATTGGTCACGGAGGGCGATTTATGAAATGTATGTGCTGGATTTGTTGGGAAGATGCAAAGCTTCAATACGAAGTAGGGGAGTGGCAGGTCATCGATTGCTCCGCTTGCGGGCGCTATTTCATTAGCAGGCAATTCATGCAAGAGAATGTGGGGAAGACGCTAGACGTAGAGGCTACCCGACAGCTCATAGTTGACGCGATACGCGCTGGCGTAATTCCAGCCGTCAGCGAAGGAACGGCTCGTTTCACCGTGGCACGCAAGCACCCCAAATGAGTCTAGGAGAATACGCGCCTGAAATGAAGCGGCGCTAAATCCTGAATTCGAAACGGATCGTAAGAAGGGCGACGTCGTCCGATCAACGTCGCCCAGTCGTAGCTTAGACCTTACTTAGACTCCATCGTGGCCGCTTGATTGCCGCCTTGCTCGGCAATCTTCGACAATTTGTCGTCCGTAGCCTTCTCCTCCGCAAGCGTTGCGCTGAGGAGCTTGGCAGCATCCGTCAGATTCAAATGTTTGGCCATGGCGATCAGGGTGCCATAACTGGCAATCTCGTAGTGCTCCACCTTTTGCGCGGCGCCGATAAGTCCCGCATCCAGAACGGCACCTTTCTCGATTTCCTCCAAAAGCTCTTTCGATTCTTCGACCAGTCCTTCCATCGCTACGCACTTCATGCGCTTGAGTTTTAAGCCAGTCAATTCGACGAGCTGATCAATCCGTTCAATCTGTCCTTGGGTTTCCTCCAAGTGCGCATTGAAGGCTTCAGCCAAGAGAGGATTGGTCGCCGCACGTGCCATGCGGGGGAGGGCGCGAGTGATCTGTTTCTCCGCGCTGTAAATATCGGAAAGTTCGTGGATAAACAGGTCTTCAACAGTTTTTCTAGCCATCTTATTTCTCCTCTCCACTGTATAAGTCTCGGTGTCGAGACGCGTCATTTGCATGTCCACGCATGTGGGCTGCATGAAGAAAATGACCAGTCGTTGGAATCAGGCGTTCAAATTTTGTTGGTGCTCAATGAAAACGTGCGGGCAACTCGAACCCGACAGACGGTTAAAATGTAATAAAGTATTTCTGGCTTCTATGCGGTCAACAGACTGTGTTCATTCAGAGTGTGTGTTATGAGATTTTCCCTTTTCTGCCAAGCGCTATCCAATTGGGCTGGCAGCCCGAAGACATTTTCGAGCGCAATTCTGTTGATCATCGCCTGGGCCGCGACCGGCCCATACTTCCACTACAACGATACATGGCAGCTTATCATCAATACGTCGACCACGATCATTACCTTTCTGATGGTGTTTCTGATTCAAAACACCCAGAACCGTGACAACGACATCCTGCATTTGAAGCTCGATGAGCTTATACGAGCTACCCACGATGCGCAGAATGCCACGCTGGGTTTGGAGCAAATGGGGTCGAGTGAACTCAGAAAACTTCGTGAGCAATACCGCACGTTAGGTGAATCGGGTCAGATTAAGGTTGATTCTGCACGCAGTGATGATCATCGCTAGATTATCCATCTGTAAATCTGAGATATTATTTCATACAGACCTTCACCAACCGTCCATAGAGAATGTCCATGTCCAAGCTCGCAGAATACCGCCAATTAGAAAGACATCTCGCAGAACAACTCAAGGCGCTGGAAGCGCTTAAAGGCGACGCTGATCTTAAAAAAGAAATTGAGTTCGAGACTAAGCTGCGTGATCTCCTTGCGAAATACGGTTATAGCCTGAAAGACGTAATCAACGTGCTTGACCCACGAGCTGGTCGCCGCGAACCCGCTGTCCAATCGAATCTTGGACGCCGTAAGGCACGGCAGGTCAAGACCTATAAAAATCCGCACACTGGTGAAGTGATCGAAACCAAGGGCGGCAACCATCGCGGACTTAAAGACTGGAAAGCTGAGCACGGTTCTGAAACCGTTGAGTCATGGCTGACCAAATGATTGTACGTTGAGATAAAAGAGCTCTACGGGGCTCTTTTTTCGTCGGGCGCGGAGTTGCAGCGTTGCGCGCGCTGTTAGGGCGAACGATATTGCGGCAGGGCGTCACCGACAGCGTGATCTACTGAGTGCAGTTGACCAAATATCGTGGTTGCACCGAGGGCAGTCTGCTCTTTGGGCTTCCACGATATGCTGGGAGAACCCGCAATTTACACAGCAATACAAACCCGACGCAGGCGCAGTTTCAAACTCGGCACGATGCTCTAATGGCAGGACGGACAGCCCAGGGCGCAGATCCTTCTGTTCGAAAAAATAAAGGCTGACGTCGCCGTCGGTCTCAACCAGCCCGAGCCTTACTTGTCCGAGATGTTCAACCCCTTGCTGTCGTAACTCCATCAACAATTCGTTAGATGAGATGTTCAGCGTTTCTAAAGACTTGAGCTCATAGAGACCGTCACGGATCACGGTTACCGGAAGCCCATCCATCCAAGCTTCAAATTTTTTACTCTTCGTCATTATCAGGACGGTGAGGCGGTAGAGAAGCAGGAGCGTAAGAAATACTACGGCGACCGGGAGTAGCGGAACGTCATGGTAAAAGGACACGTCTCCTGCGGCGGAGCCCAATGTTAAAATCACGACTAGCTCAAAAAGTGAAAGCTGTCTGATCCCTCGTCGACCGCTGGATTTCAAAAAAAGAAAAACTGCGAGAAAAGCGAATGTGGCCCTGAAACCTACCTCCACTAAAAACGCTAAGGGAAATTCGTCTATCAGCATCCGCTGGATATCAAAAGGCGACATCTTGTCCTCGATTTTATTCTCAAAGTAAACGACAGATCGAAACAGCCTTTGGTTTCAAAAGCTGATGTCGGAGTATCCAGCGGGTAATCGGACTTTGCGGGCGGCTACGAATGAAGCGCATTTATCAAAAGCCCGCGTCATAGCACGCCCTGCTACGTTGAGCTGGGTCGCCAGGTGACATCGGTAATGCCGTATTTTTCGGCTTGAGGTTTGGACACCATCTTCAGTGGCGGGCGACCAGGCCTGGGAATGGGCGCTACACCCGCATCGCAGCTAGCCCAATGCCATGCATCGGCGTTTTGCATTGCTTTGCTACGGATGATGAAGGATTTTGGCGCATCATGAAGCTTGTAGTTGATGACGAATAGATTGTTTTCCATGACTCACTCCGTCTGCTCTGATCTAACGGAGTCATCGGGCGCGGAAAAATTCAAAAAATCAGGGCCTTCAGCACCGGACTGGTTTCATGAGCAGTAGTGTTGCAGGCCTACAGGCTCAGCACCAACCATGGCCTGCCTGGTCTTACCATTTCGAAGCCAAGCTTAGCGTTTGCTAATCGGTTTACCGGGCTGCAAAAGCTCCGCAACTGCTGTCACCAATTCATCGAGTGACCAGGGTTTGTGCAGGTAAATGGTACGAGCTGGCACTGCGGTGCTCTCGATCAGATATCCCGAGGTAAGTATCGCAGCGATGTGAGGCCACCTGCCTTTAACCATCTCTATGAATTCAATGCCTTGGACTTGTCCGGGAACGCCGTGATCGGCGATCACCAAGGCGCATTCACCATGTGCTTCGAGCAGATAGGTCAACGCATCATCCGCCGTCGCGAACGGGACAGTCTTCGCGCCAATCTCATCCATGATATCGGTCATGAGCAACTGTAAAGTTGGGTCGTCCTCAATGACGATGACCTCACCGCGAATCGGCAGCAATCCTTCCCAGTTTACGTTCAAACAATCCTCCTCTAATCCGAGAAACCGACCGAACGGGCGGAACGGTTTGCATGAGTGTAAGCGAAAATATCGCGTGTGCCTTGAAAGCGCTTGGAGCACGCGGGATTCTCGACTCACGATATGTCCCTTGCAGATATCCTCGCAGCGTATTTGAGGAGCGTGGCGCCTCGCTTTTCTAGTCGCCCCGCAAGAGCATCGGGTTCAGAACCAATTGTGCGCTTCGGGCTATGGGTGCTGCTTAGCAATCCCTTGATCTAGATCAAACATTACGCAATTTTTCGAACCTTCACCCCGAGGTATCTATCAAAACAACCTGTACCGAGTAGGCGCATTTCGAATCATTCCGATTCGAAAGCGATTGCGACAAATCGGGTTTAGGTAGATCTCGGAGGCAGGGTGCGCCGGACATGAGTAACGCTTCGGGTTGATCGTCAATGAAGCCTTGAACACGTCGATTTCAGCGTTGGGCATTGGTATGCGCGAGCCTGAACAACCTTGTGTAGCAACCCTTCGAGAACATCAGCCTTGGGATCGTTTCGGATAGATGAATGCAGAACATGCTAGAAGCAAGGATGCACCTCAAAATGCGGAGCGCACATGAATTACATCGATCTGATTCAGTGGCCAGCGATGGCTGTAACAGTCATCTCAGCCTGGTTCATCGGCTCGCAACGAGCGTACCGCCGGATGATCGCTTTTTGGGGGTTCATCCTAAGCAATACGCTTTGGGTGGCCTGGGGACTTCATGCTAAGGCGTATGCTCTGATTATTCTTGAGTGCGTACTGTTGGGAATGAATGCCCGAGGTTTTAAAAAAAACTTCGACGGGCACCGTCATTATTGAATCTTCTGATCTTCTTTGCCCTTCGAATTTTTCCTTAGTCCACGAAGGTTCATCAGAAAAAGGCAAACCTGCAACACGATCAACGCATATGCTCCTGCGTAGGCGCCCCAGATGACCCACAACACGTTGCTCACGCTGAAGCACACAAACCCTGTCATTCGCCTTTTTGGTCGCTGCGATCCGATGAGCCACGCGGCCAGAACGGTGACGACCATCGCTGGCCACTGAATCCAATCCCAATAAGTCAAATTGTCCTCTCAATACATTCGTGAGCCGGAGTGCTGTTTGGATGCCAGGCTGATCAGTCAGGTTTCTCATCGTCGGATAGGGGTTTCGATTTGCCGAGAACGTAGCAGGGGATGGAGCTGACCATTAGGATTTGTTGTCACAGCAATAGATATTAGTGACCAACCCTCAGCGAGCTTAACGTTCACTTCATTGGTCGAAAGCGCTTCCATGATTTGCGTTGCCTCGGACATATGCATTTTGTCTTTCTCAAGCTGAGGTGCTCAACTGTTAGGCGCCCGTCCCGGATGAGGGTTCCTCTACCTAAGATCGTGACCCTGAATTGCGTGATCACCAAGCCACTGAAAACCTTTATCAGAATGGGTTGGGCATAGACAAAAATACCGAGATGTTAGGAGGACAGGCGGTGGTCGAACGCAACATAACTGCTCGTCTACACTGCTTCACCATTGACGGAGGAGGTGTCCATGCCGAGCCGAATGATGACCGTTAAAGACTTGCAGGTGAATGTCTCAATCACCGGCCAAGGCCCTCCGCTACTCCTACTCAACGGTCTGGGAGGTTTGATCAAAACCTTCGATGCTCTGCGCAACGAACTAGGCGACTACACAACGATCACGTTGGACGTACCTGGTGTCGGCAAGTCGCAGATGCCCCGCTGGCCTATGCGTTTGCCGAGTCATGCCGATCTGATCGCCGAAATGCTCAAGCAACTGGGTTTTGACCATGTTGATGTATTCGGCGTGAGTTGGGGCGGTGCCTTGGCGCAAGAGTTGGCTCTTCGTCATCCCACGATGGTACGCAGGCTTATCCTGGCGGCGACCTCTGCGGGCCCGGTGCTACTGGTAAAGCCCGCCGACATCCTGGAATTTTTTAGAGGGAACGCAGGCGGCAAACAGCCCGAACGAGATGATTCAGCCAATTCGACACAGGCGCTGCTGCGTTTCGGTGTTGTAAAGCGAATGCTAACCGTACGCCTGCGAACCTATCACCACCAGCTAACCGCTTTAGTAGGCTGGACAAGTCTGCTGCGGTTATCCCGTTTGCGCATACGCACGCTCATCCTTATCGGCGATCGTGACACCCTCGTGCAGCCATACAACGCGCATATCCTGCGACGCTCAATTCCACAAGCCGAACTGCGCGTGCTCAAGGGTGAGGGGCATTTTTTCGTAGTGACCAGTGCCAGGCGAACTGCTGTTTTGATACGCGAATTTCTTTGCCGGCAACAGAACGGTGAAGGCCCAGCGCCGGAGATCGCTAACCGCGCTGGTAAGCAACGCTTGCAGCCAGCTAAGACTGTTTAATCTTTGCCATGCTAAAACTCTTACTGCTGTATAGCGGCTACAGCCCCATGCTTCTGGCATTTACCCCACGTCCCTCGAAAACTAAGGGGATCTCCGTAAGCATCCATAATGCCGCCAATCCGTCCAAACTCTTCGGATCGCCTATGGTCAACCTGACAGGTATTAATCGTATATCAGAGGTGAGCCAATGGATAACTATCACATCAAAAAAACGGAAAAACTTTGGGAGCTCGTCAAAGAGGGCGCGCAACGCGCCTCCAAGACCGCATCCACCAAAGCAGAAATTACCGAGATAGCGAGCGAATTTCTTCAGGGCAAGACAGCCTCTCTCAAAATCCACAAAGAGGATGGCACGATCCAAGAGGAACGTACATTTCCTCGGTCAGCAGATCCTAGAAAAACCAAAGGCTGAACGGCCTAATTGCCCAAGGAGGGGCAGTGCCCATTGCACCGGACTGCAGTGGACGCGGTTGACTATAGGGCTGGAGGCATTGCGAGTGAACTTCGTCTCAAATACAGGTGCTGACCATGGTAATTGCATGTCTAGGATGGGGATCGTTGATCTGGAAACCAGGCACCTTACCGCTTGCGAGCGAGTGGTTTATGGACGGCCCCGTGTTGCCCATCGAGTTCGCGCGGGTCAGTGATAACGGAGATCTTACGACAGCCATCTGCGCAAACGCACCTGGGTGCAAAGTGCTTTGGGCGGTATTGGATCTGGACAACCTTGATGAGGCACGCGAGGCTCTTAGAATTCGGGAGGGGGTTCCTCAAGACCGGGAGGATGGCATCGGTAGTTTCGTGGTCGGTACGAACGCAGCGGGAATCATCGCTGAATGGGCGATTGCCCGACGATTGGACGCGGTAGTTTGGACAGGACTGCCACCAAGATTCGGAGGCGTTGAGGGGCTCGTCCCCGCAGCCGAGGACGCTATTGCCTATCTCGCCGGCTTAAGCGGAGAAACACTTGAGTGCGCGCGCGACTACATCAAACAAGTGCCGTCGCAGATCGATACGCCTTACCGGCGCGAGATCATTTCTAGGATAGGGTGGCAGTGAACCGCGCTGAAGCCCGGAACGATTCCCGCCATCATGCCCATTCGTGGGTCTGCGGTACCCAGGACGGGAATCCTTCTACGATGAAGAAAGTGGGAGTCGTTGCCTTCGCGGTCTTCATTCATGAGTCTGTGCAGCATCCAGTCGTGTAGGTGTCAAACTGCGGTGGGATATGCGAAGAGCAACGCCTATTTGCGCAGATTTTCAGGGATTCCGGAGCTGCGGGTGAAGCGCTTTATTTCGATGCCGGTATAAAAATTGCTCGCTTAAGCCCACCGCCAATTTGAAGACGTATATATGACGCTCTCCTTACCGATCTATGCAAGGCTGACACCTAAAGCGCTGTCCCTTTCGCTGATAGGTTTCATTCTTCTTGTTTGTTTATCGTTAATCCTTGCTACTGCTTGGCAGATTGTGCAGTCGTCCGGTGAGCGAGTAGACGCGGCCAAAATAACTGTTTCGAACATTGTACTTGCCGCTGAACAGCAGGCCCGTGACACGATGCTGCAGGCTGATAATACCTTGCGAGATCTGGCAGAGCGTGTAGCGCACGATGGAAGCGGCCCTGATCAACAGGAGCGGTTGGCAAAGCTGATGGCCCGTCAGGTGAACAACATTGAGGGCGTTCAGGGGCTGTTCATCTTCGATGCGCAAGGCAATTGGATGGCCAATTCGTTTTCCGAAGGACTGCAAAACAAAAATAACGGCGACAGAGCTTACTTTCGATATCACCGTGAGCACGATGACCAGTCCATCCACGTTGGCTCGATAGTGGAAAGTCGAACGACAGGGGATATGGTGATCCCTATAAGCCGGCGTATCGAAACAGCCGATGGAGCCTTTGCAGGGGTTGCGTTAGCCACGGTTCCGGTTTCATATTTTCAAAGCTTTTTCAAACGTATGGCCGTTGACGACGAAGGAGTAATTTTCCTAGCACTCGATAACGGCGAGCTCCTCGCGCGACGCCCGACCGTCGCAGCATTGATGACAACCAATCTTTCAAAAGGTGAAATTTTTAGCCGGCACCTACCTCAGAGCGATAGAGGTATTGCAATAATCAAGTCCATTGTAGATGGTATTGAACGCATCTACGCCTATCGTCGCTTGGCTGGGCTGCCTATCGTCGCAGCAGCCGGAGTTTCGTATGAGCATGTATTTGCGCCATGGTGGTCATATGTTTACCAATCGGTTGCACTGGTAGGCTCCATCATATTGGCATTAGCGTTTTTAGGTAGCTTGCTATATCGGCAGATCCAACAGCTGCTTATCGCAGAGCGCGAGCTCAAAGTAATCCGAAAAGAGCTAGAGGTGATAGCCCTTACAGATGGTCTCACTTCCCTAGCCAATAGAAGAAGTTTTGATTTGGTATTGGATAAAGAATGGAAGCGTGCCACGAGGAATCAGACATGCATATCCTTGATCCTTCTGGATATAGATCTGTTCAAACAATATAATGACCATTATGGCCATCAAGGCGGCGATGATTGCCTTGTGCGCGTATCGAACGTTCTTGCAGCCAGCGTCAATAGGCCAAGTGATATCGCGGCTCGCTACGGTGGGGAAGAATTTGTAATTCTACTTCCGGACACTGAACTTGCAGGTGCGGTCATGGTTGCAGAAAATATTAGAATTTCGCTTTTTAACGAAAAAGTTCAACATTCAGTGAGCCCATTAGGCGTTGTCACAATAAGCTCAGGTGTGGTCTCGACTTGCAAAACAGGGGAGGAGAATTACAAGGATTTTCTGCTCAAGGCTGACCGTTTACTTTACGCCGCGAAGTCAAAAGGACGCAATCGAGTAGAAAGTTAGAATGTTTACTGTGAGATCCACTTCCACCCCCTGTACAGCTAGACTTCTTGGCGTACTCGGGTGGCACGCCGGGTCGTTGGTCTAAAACAATTTGCTTACAAACTTGGCAAAGATGATGAGCGTGCCGACACAGAAAATTGCGCTACCGAACAGGAATGTAAGTCTGTGAGCATTTATGATTCCGACGTGAAATCCCGCATTCCTTGTAAACCTCATTTTTCACCTCTCCTCGCTGTGGATAATCAGTCCCACCCAATAGGGTGTCCTCACCGCCGTTAGACGGGTAACAGTTGCTGTCATTGCAAGTACGGTCTCGTTAATTATAATCGTGAACTGGTTTCAGGGCCGCTCTCGCTCGCTAGGTTATTAGGAATCAGCTTTCCCATCCCGAACGCATTAACTGCCATGCTCACCCTTAAACCTCGACAGGCCTGTCGGCAATCGTGTTCAAAGCCAGCGGAGGCTGCTTCCATCAAATTTTTGAAAAGGTCAGTTGTAAGCGAAGCTACTTTAACGTTTTTCATTTTGGTCATCTGAGGTTGTGGCGGCCCCGGTGTGGGGCCGCTGTACTGAGTTAGGCGTCTTTGCCTTGAACATACCCCGACCCAAGGTCGGCGCCCGTGACGGGTTCACTGAGCGGATCAGAGGCTGTGCGGGCCTTCATCGCTTCCAAGACTTCAACATCCTCGGCAGGCAGACTGACCGTCGCCAGCCCATCGCCTCCGTCGACCGCCGGCTCAGGATTTTCCACGTATTCCCAAGCACCGCCCTCGTTCCATGGGCCGCGTACGTTCGGCTCGCCCGACATGTTGAAATACTTGTTGGTGAATTCGGGCATGCCCGGAAGTTTGCCTTGCGGAAAGTTCGGCTGGATCGAATGCAGAGCTTTCTCGAAAGATTGTTGATGGGCGATTTCTCGCGTCATAAGAAAGCCTAGTGCTTCTTTAACGCCCGGATCGTCGGTGACGTTAATCAGGCGCTCGTATAGGATTTTTGCGCGCGCTTCCGCCGCAATGTTAGAACGGAAATCGGCGGTAGGCTCTGTGATTGAATCGACGTATGCCGCCGTCCAAGGCACACCCGCAGAGTTCACAAGGGGAGCACCAGCGCCGTACAGCAGACTGGTGATGTGCGAGTCGTTGCCGTTACCGTTGATGGCACGATACAGCTCACCTTCCTCTTGCACGCCCTCCGCAAGCTGACCTTTGGCGCCTCGATTGAGCATGACAATGATCGAGCCCACAATTTCGAGGTGGCTTAATTCTTCTGTCGCGATATCCATCAAAAGGTCTTTACGACCCGGATCTTCTTCCGCCAACGCTTGGGTGAAATACCGCGCCGCCGCAGCAAGTTCGCCGTTAGCGCCACCGAATTGCTCAAGGAGGAGGTTGGCCAGGCCCGGATTAGGCTCTGCCACACGAACGGTGTACTGAAGTCGCTTGTTATGTAAGAACATTTTGAATTCCTCAGACTCGGCTTTAGGCGCGCTCGCCACTGCGGGCGATAGCGCGTGCATAAGTTGTGAGGTGTAACGAACGTAGAAATTACTTTTTGGTGCTGCTATTCAAGACCAACGGTATGAGCTCAAGAGTTCAATAAGGATTTGAACCGAGTGCGCAGTTCTGATGACTGCGCAGTCAGTTTATTTTTTTGCTTCCAGATTAGGATCCTCTGAGCGAACCAGAAATGCCTCCGTGATTTGTGGTAAATGTTCAAGTAACCATTCGGCCATAGCAATCTCTTGGGGAAGGATCTGCTCGCACGCAGCTTGGGTTTCAACGTCACCCGCCGCTTGTGCGGCTGCGATCAGAACCGTGTAAGTCGCTATTTCTACATTTTCAAAGACGTAGCCAGCCATTGCCCCCTTAACTACTTCATCGCTCATCAACGAGCCGCCGGCTGCTTGTCCGAATGCCATGATCTTGCCCGTCATGTCCTTGATAGTTGAAGAGCTACCACCCAGACGCCAGAGGCACTCGTCGATCAATTTCTGTTGGCCAAGGGTTTCTTCGATGTGCTTATCGATCCGTGCTTTTAGTTCAGGGTAGTGCTCTAACCGCTTAGATTGAGCTTTGAGCATATTTTCAGCCTGTTGCTCCATCGCGTGCGCGTCGCGCAGCCAGTCGAGTAGATTTTCTTGTCGCGTAGCCATGTTCATTCGCTCCTTCATGGGTGTGTAATGCAGTGGATGGCTTTGCTGGGAGAACAGTTCAGGAATTTTAGATTATCCGGACGGAGCGACGCCTCAGTTCCCATTGGCCAGCGATTGCATACGGCAAGTGAGGTAGTGCTTTGGCTCGTATGGCTTGCAAAGGTGTTCGCCGATCTGTCCAAAAGCGTGGTAAAAAAAAGCTTAAGTCGATTTTCTCGATGGGCGGGTCAAATGGACGCCACGCAATTTATCGCGCGTCTGCTTCCGCTCTAAGCTCATCGGTCGCTGTGAAGAGAGCGGGGCGAACGCTTCCTTGATGTTGTCACATGGTGGTACCGACCTGTAGACCAAACCAGTGCATCACGTCCCACCCAAAGCCC